>CAMDVP010000038.1 GCA_945877525.1 uncultured Clostridia bacterium
GACCCTTCAGGCCGCTTAATTCTAAAAATGTCTAACTTTTGGGGTTCACTTCACCCTCCGACGCCTCCCGGGGTTTTTTGACTGGCTGGGAACGGCCGGATGAACTGGGCCGTTCTTTTTTTCAGCGGTCGGAAAAAGGGAAAACCGCTCATGCCGAAAAGGGTCTGTAAGTTTCCCGTTTTACCGATTGCCTTTCGGAGGCCGTTGTGCTACATTCCATAGCCAATCCTGTAAACTCCAACGACCTTGCGGAGGAATATTCGCATGCAACAGATCAAGTGGCTGTGGTCGATCATGGACAAATCCTTCCACAAGTGGCACATTCTGGCGCTGTGCATCAGTGCGGTCACCTCAGTCATGCTGCTCATCAACCCTTCTCTGACAGCGGTTCTGGTGGACGAGGTTATCGTCGCCGGAAACACCGAGCCCCTCATCCGCATCCTGATGATGATGCTCGGCTTCAAGGTGCTGCGCGAGGGCATGCGCTACTTCATGGTGATTACCCTGGAGCGCACCAGCCAGAATACCGTGTACAACCTGCGCACCCGCCTGTTCACCAAGCTGCAGCACCAGGACATGCGGTTTTTCGACCGCAACCGAACAGGCGACCTGATGACCCGCATGTCCGCCGATGTGGACTGGTGCCGCCACTTCCTGTCCTACCTGGACTATGTGGCCATGGACAGCGTGGTGATGTTCCTGTCCACCTCCATCTACTTCTTCTTCGTCAACTGGAGGCTGGCGCTGATTCTGGTGTGCGTTACGCCGCTGCTCATGATCATTACCAAGGTGTATTCCGGCAAGGTGCGGCCGCTGTTTGTGGACATGCGCGACAAGCTCAGCGACATGAACACCGCCGCCCAGGAAAACATTGCCGGCAACCGGGTGGTGAAGGCCTTTGCCCGGGAGGAGCATGAGAAGGAAGCCTTCGACCAGCGCTCCGGCGCCTACCGCGACGCGAACCTGGACATCAACAAGCTGTGGCTCAGCTTCTACCCCGCCATCGAAGTGCTGGCCAATGCCATGACGCTCATCACGGTGTTCATCGGCGGCCTGTTTATGATTCAGGGTGAGTTGACCGCCGGCGGCCTGTCCATCTTTACCAGCCTGAGCTGGGCGCTGAGCAACCCCATGCGCAACCTGGGCAACCTGCTCAACGACTGGCAGCGCTTCTCCACCTGCGCTACCAAGGTGATGCAGCTTGATCTCAGCCGCCCCGCCATCGTGGACGGCGAAAACACAATGCCCCACGACCGGGTGCAGGGCAAGGTGGAGTTCCGGAACGTATCCTTCGCCTATGACGGGCAGAACGTACTGAGAGACGTGAGCTTTACCGCCGAGCCGGGGCAGACCATTGCCATCATGGGCCCAACGGGCTCGGGCAAGACCACCATTATTCAGCTGCTGGCCCGCTTCTATGATGTGCAGAAGGGCGAAATTCTGGTGGACGGGTGCAATGTGCGCCAGTGGAAGCTGCAGGAGCTGCGCCACGGCATCGGCACCGCCATTCAGGACGTGTTCCTGTTCTCCGACACGGTGGAGGGCAACGTGGCCTTCGGCAACCAGGAGCTGACGCTGGAGGAGGTGCGGGACTTTGCCCGCCGCGCCGACGCGGACGGCTTCATTGAGAAGCTCCCCGAGGGGTATGATACCATCATCGGCGAGCGCGGCGTGGGTTTGTCCGGCGGCCAGCGCCAGCGCATTGCCCTGGCCCGCGCCCTGGCCATGCGCCCGGGCATCCTTATCATGGACGACACCACCTCCGCCGTGGACATGGAAACCGAGCAGTACATCCAGCGCCAGCTGCGCGAGCTTCCCTACGACTGTACAAAGATCATCATTGCCCAGCGTATTTCCTCGGTGAAGGACGCTGACCAGATTCTGATCCTCAAGGACGGTCAGATCACTGAGCGGGGCACCCATGCGGAGCTTTTGCGCCAGAAGGGCTACTACTATCAGACCTACTGCCTGCAGAACGGCATCGACGTGGACGAGGAGGTGGATGCGTAATGGCCCGCAACAAGTTTGACGTGGACGAAACGCTGGAATCCCCCTTTGACCTGCGGCACCTCAGGCGCGCCTTTACCTACATTGGCAAGCATAAGTACAAGATGCTCCTGGCCCTTGTCCTCAGCTGCCTGGCCTCGGTGACCAGCCTGTTCATCCCGAAAATCACCCAGTGGGTGCTGGACGACGCCGTGCCCAATAAGGATGTAGCCATGCTGTGGCGGATGGCCGCGCTGTTTGTGGGCATCATCCTCATCAGCATCGTGTTCACGGTGATCCGTTCCCGCATCATGGCCCATGTGAGCCAGGAGATTATCTACGACATCCGCAAGGATCTGTTCGCCCATCTGCAGCGCCTGCCCTTCAGCTACTACGACAGCCGCCCGGCAGGGAAGATTCTGGTGCGCGTCATCAACTATGTCAACTCAGTGTCCGACATCCTGTCCAACGGCATCATCAACATCATACTGGAGATCATCAACCTGGTTTTCATCGCGGTGTTCATGTATGCCACCAACGCTACCCTGGCCACCATCGTGGTGGCGGGGCTGCCGGTGTTCGCTGCGGTGATCTGGTACCTGAAGCCCCGGCAGCGCCGCGCCTGGCAGGCCCAGAGCAACAAAAATTCCAACTACAATGCCTATCTGGCCGAGTCCATCGACGGTGTGAAGGTCAGCCAGCTGTTCACCCGGCAGGAGGAAAACCTGTCCATCATGAAGCGCCTGGCCACCGCCTGCCGCGCCGCGTGGATGAAGGCGATTTACATCTCCAACAGCGTATGGCTGTCCTCCGAATTGATTACCCAGGTGGTGTTCACCCTGCTGTATATCGCGGGTGTGTACTGGATGGGCGGCGCCATGGTGTCCTTCGGCGTAATTCTGGCCATGGGCCAGTATGTGGGCCGTTTCTGGCAGCCTATCACCAACCTGGCGAATATCTACAACAATTTTGTCAACAACCTGGCCTATCTGGAGCGCATCTTTGAAACCATGGACGAGCCCGTGGTGGTGGACGACAGGGAAAACGCCGCTCAGCTGCCAGACATCACCGGCGAGGTGGACTTCCGCGACGTGACCTTCGGTTATGAGGAGGGCACGACGGTGCTGGAGCATCTGAACCTTCATGTCCGGGCGGGGGAAAGCGTGGCGCTGGTGGGCCCCACCGGCGCGGGCAAGAGCACCGTGGTCAACCTGCTGTGCCGCTTCTATAACCTGAACGGCGGTTCCATCACCCTGAAGGGCGCGGACGGCAAGGAGTACGACATCACCGATGTGACCCTCCACAGCCTGCGCACCCAGCTGGGCATCATGCTGCAGGACAGCTTCATCTTCTCCGGCACCATTCTGGACAACATCCGCTACGGCCGTCTGGACGCCACGGAGGAGGAGGTGCGCGAGGCCGCGAGGATTGTCCGCGCGGATGAGTTTATCAGCGAAATGCCCTGCGGCTACAACACCACCGTCAACGAGCGCGGCAACCGCTTGTCCCAGGGGCAGAAGCAGCTGGTGTCCTTCGCCCGCACCCTGCTGAGCGACCCCCGCATCCTCATCCTGGACGAGGCTACCTCCTCCATCGACACCAAGACGGAGAAGCTATTGCAGGAGGGCATCCAGGCCATGCTGAAGAACCGCACGTCCTTCATCATTGCGCACCGTTTGTCCACCATCAAGAACTGCGACAGGATTCTCTACATCTCCAACAAGGGTATTCTGGAGGCCGGAAGCCATGACGAACTGATGGCCAGGCATGGAGCTTATTATGAACTTTATACCGCGCAGGCCAGGGATCAGGGCATGCCTGCGTAAAGGAAATAACTACACTTATTCTAAACGCATATTATGGATGCGACGCGAAGGATTGCAAAGGGCGACGGCTCGCCAGTGGCGAGTCCGCCGAAGGCGGAAGTCGAAAGCGGAGCGACGATGACCGCAAAGCCCTTTGCTCGCCTCCGCAGAAGCGAAATCCTTTAGCCGCATATGCAGATATGGGTTTAGAAAAAGAATAGTATAAAAAACAAAGCGGGAGGCACGCCGCACAGGCTGCCTCCCGCTTTGTCTGCATAGCCTCAAATCAGGGACAGGACGAGGAAAATCAGGCTGCATGCCGTATCGGCCAGGAGCAGGCACAGGCACTTTTCGTCTTCCTCCAGCTCTTCGAAATCGATGGGCTTCTCGTTGACATAGTCGATCATGTCGCCGTAGGTGCGTTTGGGCTTGCGCTTCCAGTCGAACAGCAGCTTGTCAAACTGCGGGGCGCGGATGCCGTCCAGCCGCAGATAGCTCATCCACGCGGCCACTGCGAACAGCACCCCGAAAAACAGAAAGGCGTACGCCCGCATGGAAAGCAGCCCGCCGTTGACAAACTCGTTCCACAGGAGCGAGGCGGCCAGGGCCAGCACCAGCCGGGTGAAGGCCCTGTTGACCAGCGGCTGCCACAGATCCCGGTTCCAGATCTTCCTGAATTTCTTCAGCATGGGCGGATGCGCGCCTCCTTCTATTTGCTGCGTATGATTATACACCGGCTGGCCCTGCGGAGCAAGCCGGTTTTCAAAAGAAACGGGTGAAACGACACCGTAAGGGACGAAAATTGCATTTTGTGCCGGGTAACGACAGGGCGAAATCGAAAAAGTTTTGGATCAAGTGCATTTTCGGTGCATTTTTGCTTCATTTTCAGTTGACAGGCGCTCATGCAGTTGATAGAATACATATAAGAAAGAGGAGGCGGGAAGCCCCCGCTTTCGATTTTCGATTTTTTAAGGAGGAAACAGCATGAAGAAACTTCTGTCCCTCGTGCTGGCGCTGGCCATGGTGCTGTCGATGGCCGTCGTCACCACCGCAAGCGCGGCTGAAATCACCGACCTGCGCAGCTACGAGACCACTTCCCGTGAGATGGAGACCTTCAACATCCACTCCTCTCAGCTGGCCAACGACCTGAACGTGCTGGTCAACTGCATCGACGGCCTGCTGACCAACGACGCCAAGGGCGCCCTGATTGGCAACGCTGCCAAGGAATGGTCCACCCCCGACGGCGGCAAGACCTGGACCTTCGTGCTCAACGACGGCATGACCTGGGTTGACAAGGACGGCAACGTGAAGGCCGATGTGGTCGCCGAGGACTGGCTGACCGGCCTGGAATGGGTGCTGAACTTCGCCAAGAACGCTTCCTCCAACACCTCCATGCCCATGGAGATGATCGCTGGCGCCGCCGAGTACTATGCCTACACCAAGCAGCTGACCGAGGAGCAGGGTGAGGAAGCCGCCAAGGCCCTGACCATCGCCGACAAGTTCGCTGAAATGGTGAAGGTTACCGCGCCCGACGCCAAGACCATCACCTACGAGTGCGTGGACGCCCTGACCTACTTCCCCTCCGTGGCCACCTACAACTGCCTGTATCCTCTGTCCGCCAAGCTGATTGAGGAAGTCGGCGTGGACGGCTACCAGGGCATCACCTGGGAGAACCTGTGGTACTCCGGCGCCTACACCATCACCTCCTACATTCACCAGAATGAGAAGGTGCTGACCGCCAACCCCAACTACTGGAACGCGGATGGTGTGAAGCGCTTCAACACCGTGACCATCAAGATGGTTGAGGGCGGCGACGTGGCCTACCAGCTGTTCCAGACTGGCGAGCTGGATCATGTGTCCCTGACCCAGGCCAACCTGTCCACCATCTACAACAGCACCTCCAACGAGTTCCACGGCAACCTGGTGGAAGCCCGTCCCACCAAGTATTCCTACCAGATCCACCTGGTGTACGACAAGAACAACGAGGACGGCACCAAGGATACCAACTGGAATACCGCCGTTGCCAACAAGAACTTCCGTCTGGCCTGGTACTATGGCCTGGATCTGACCGACTACCTGGCCCGCACCAACGCCATCAATCCCCAGGCTTGCCAGAACTACTGCTACACCGGCAACGCTGTGGCCGTGAACAGCCAGGGTGTGGACTACACCCAGCTGGTGCGCGACGAACTGGGCCTGCAGTATGACGCTGAGAAGTACAACCGTACCGACGCCGACAAGGCTGCCCAGTACAAGGCCGCTGCCATCGAGGAGCTGACCGCCAAGGGCGTGACCTTCCCCGTGGAGATCGACTACTACATCAAGGGCGACAGCCAGGTTGCTCTGGACTCCGCGCAGACCCTGAAGCAGATCTTCTCCGACTGCCTGGGCGATGACTTCGTGACCCTGAATATCCTGACCTACGTGTCCTCCCAGACCAACGAGGTGCGCAAGCCGCAGCTGGCTTCCATCTACATCAACGGCTGGGGCGCTGACTTCGCCGATCCCATCAACTTCCTGGGCCAGGAGACCTACGGCGAGGACAATGCCTACTACAGCATGAACTACTCCATGTGCAACAACGCCACCGATGAGGACCTGATTGCCACCTACAAGGAGTTCACCCGCCTGACCAACGAAGCCAAGGCCATCACGGACGACAACGACGCCCGCTATGCCGCCTTCGCCAAGGCTGAGGCCTACTTCCTGCAGAACGCGCTGGCCATCCCCTGCAACTATGAAGTGGCTTGGGAGCTGACCTGCATCAACCCCTACTCCAAGGTGTACAGCGCCTACGGCATCCAGACCTATCGCTATGTGAACTGGGAGACCAACGACCAGATTTACACCACCGATGAGGTTGCCGCGCTGAAGGCCGCCTACGAGGCCAACTAATCCATCCTTGAACCAATAACCCCGAAGGGGCTTCTGGGGCGGCTTCATGGGGAGCCGCCCCAGATTCTTTCGTTTTCCATTTTCTCAAGCGTCAGGGGGATAAAGCATGGCAAGATATATTTTCAAGCGGCTGCTGCAGTCCGCCGTTACCATCCTGCTGGTGGTTACGGTGGTGTTCCTTTTGCTGCGGTTGATGCCCACCGACTATTATTTTACCGATGAAGAAAACATCAAGCTCACCGACCAGCAGAAGCTGGATCGCCTGCAGGGCGCCGGTTTGCTTGATCCCCCTCTTACGCAGCTGGTGCGCTTCTACAAGCAGCTGTTTACCGAGTTTGACCTGGGCACCAGCCGCCGCATTCAGGCCAATCAGCCTGTGACCAAGCTGATTGGCGACAAGGCCGGCGTGTCCATGCGCCTCGGCCTGATCGCCCTGGGCATCTCCCTGGTGATTGGCGTGGTGGTGGGCGTGCTGCAGGCCCGCAACAAGGATGGTATCATCGACCATGCCGGTACGGCGTACACCGTGTTTGTCAACGCAGTGCCGAGCCTGGTAACGTATTCATTGATCCTGGCCTTCGGCGCGCGTGTGCTGGGGCTGCCATCCATGTATTCCGTCCGAAAACCCGGCCCGTCCGCCATTTTGCCCATCATATGCCTGTCGGTGGGCTCCATCGCCGGCTATATGCTGTGGACCCGGCGCTATATGGTGGATGAGCTTAACAAGGATTATATCCGCCTGGCGAAGCTGAAGGGCCTGTCCACCAGCAGCGTGATGTACCGTCACGTGCTGAAGAACGCCTTCGTGCCCCTGGCGCAGTATCTGCCTTATTCCATTCTGCTGACCGTGGGCGGGTCGCTTCTGGTGGAGCGCTTCTTCTCCGTACCCGGCCTGGGCCCGCTGCTGACCGACGCCATCGGCCGCTATGACACCAACGTGGTGCAGGGCCTGGTGCTGCTGTATGCCACGCTGGGCATTATCGGCGTATTCCTGGGCGACATTCTGATGACGCTGATCGATCCGCGCATCCGCCTGACGAGCAAAGGGGGCACCCGCTGATGGATTTGACCGAAAAGACCGTATCCGAGCTGGAGGCTCCCGTGGTGGACATGGACGTGGACCGTTCCGCCGTGGACAGCAATATCGACAAAAAGTACAACCGCGGCCGGGTGCATGTGCATGCCCGGGCCATGATGCCCGAAAAGCAGCTGTTCTCCTATGCCGAATACCGCGCCCAGGAGGCCGAGCGCATCGGCTACAGCCAGTATTCCTATTGGAAGAGCGTGTGGCGCAACTTCCTCAAGAAGAAGGCTGCCGTCATCATGTCCCTGGTGTTTCTGGCGCTGTTCCTGTTCACGTTTGTGGCGGGGGCCATCGGCAAGTACGACGTGTATAACCTGCGCATTGACAACAGCCTGATGTTCATCTCCCCGAACAGCGAGTTCTGGTTCGGCACGGACAACATGGGCCGCGATTATTGGGCGCAGGTGTGGTGTGCCACCCGTACCTCCATCATGCTGGCCGTCAGCGTGTCCCTGGGGCAGATTGCCCTGGGCGTGCTCATCGGCCTTGTCTGGGGCTATGTACGTAAGCTGGATTCCTTCTTCACCAACCTGTACAACCTGATTGACAACGTGCCCACCATCATCTACATGACGCTGATTGCCCTGATGCTGGGCAAGACCACCCTCATCATGGGCGTGGCCATGATCGGTTTCGGCTGGCTGGCTACGGCGCGCAACGTGCGCAATCTGGTGTTCATGTACCGCGACAGGGAGTACAACCTGGCCTCCCGGTGCCTGGGCACCAGCATCTGGCGGATTCTGGCCCGGAACATCTTCCCCTACCTGGTCAGCGTGATTATCCTGCGCCTGGCCCTGGCCATCCCGGGCACCATCGCCTACGAAACCACCCTGACCTACCTGGGCCTGATGGACATTTCCACCCCGTCCCTGGGCATTCTGCTGCGCAACGCCCGCAGCTACTTCCTGGATTATCCCTACCTGCTGATTTTCCCCGCCGCCATCGTGTCGATCATTACCATTACCTTCTATCTGGTGGGTAATGCGTTCTCCGACGCCTGCGACCCGCGCAATCACGTTTGACAGGAGGAGAGGCACATGAGTGAAGCAGTGAAGAATTTCAACCCCTCCGGCATCGACTTTGACGAGCGGGCCAAGCAGATTCTCTCCAGCGAGCCCATCCTGGCGGCCAAGGACGTGGAGGTACAGTTCACCCTCCGCGGACAGAAGCTGACCGCCATCCGCAAGTGCTCCCTGGAGCTATACGAGGGTGAAACCCTGGCCATCGTGGGCGAATCCGGCTCGGGCAAGAGTGTGTTTACCAAGTGCTTCGTCGGCATGCTGGACAAGAACGGCGCCATTACCCACGGCTCCATCATGTACGACGGCAAGGACCTGGCGAAGTTTACCACCGAGCGCGAGTGGCGCACCATCCGCGGCAAGCGCATCGCCATGGTGACCCAGGATCCCATGACCAGCCTGAACCCGCTGAAGAAAATCGGCGTGCAGATTCAGGAGGCCATCGAGCTGCACCAGGGCCTGCGGGGCCATGCCGCCAAGCAGGAGGCTCTGCGCATGCTGGAGGCCGTGGGCATCCCCAACCCGGCCCGTCGCTATAACCAGTATCCCCATGAGTTTTCCGGCGGCATGCGCCAGCGCGTGGTGATTGCCATCGCCGTGGCCTGCCGGCCGCAGATTCTCATCTGCGACGAGCCTACCACCGCCCTGGACGTGACCATCCAGGCCCAGATTCTTGACCTGATCCGCAAGCTGCAGAAGGAACAGGGCATGACCATTATCTACATCACCCACGACCTGGGCGTGGTGGCCAACGTGGCCGACCGGGTGGCCGTGATGTATGCCGGGCAGATTGTGGAAATCGGCATGGTCAACGAAATCTTCTTCGATTCCTGGCACCCGTACAGCTGGGCGCTGCTGTCCGCGCTGCCCCAGCTTGGCGTGAAGGGCGAGAAGCTCCCCGCCATCGACGGCACGCCGCCCAACCTGTTCAACAAGGTAGAGGGCGACGCCTTCGCCCCCCGTAACCGCAAGGCGCTGAACATCGACTTCCTGGAGGAGCCGCCGCTGTTTGACGTGACGCCCACCCATCAGGCCAAGACCTGGATGATGGATCCCCGCGCGCCCCATGTGCAGCAGCCCGATACCATCCGCAAGCTGAGCCGCCAGCACCTGGAGCCCGACCAGCCCGTGCAGCAGATGCCCCACCCCCATGAGGATCCGAACCGCGAGGCGCTGGTGGAGGTCAAGAACCTGCAGGTGACCTTCGGCAGCGGGCGCAAGAAGTTTGTGGCGGTGGACGACGTGAACTTCACCATCTACCGCGGCGAAACCTTTGCGCTGGTGGGCGAGTCCGGCTCGGGCAAGACCACCATCGGCCGTGCCATTGTGCGCATCAATCCCATCACAGGCGGCGAGGTGCTGTTCAAGGGCCAGCGCATCAGCGGCAAAATCAGCCGCCAGCTGGACGAACAGGTCATCCGCAGCATGCAGATGATTTTCCAGGATCCCATGGCCTCCCTGAACGAGCGCGCCAAGGTGGACTACATCGTTTCCGAGGGCCTGCAGAATTTCCACCTCTACAAGGATGAAAGCGAGCGCCTGGAAAAGGTGCAGAACGCCCTGCAGGAGGTGGGCCTGCTGCCGGAATTCTCCAGCCGCTTCCCCCACGAGTTCTCCGGCGGCCAGCGCCAGCGCATCGGCATTGCCCGCAGCCTGATCATGGAGCCGGAATTCATCGTCGCGGATGAGCCCATCTCCGCCCTGGACGTGTCCATCCGCGCCCAGGTGCTGAACCTGCTCAACGAGCTGAAGCAGAAGCGCGGCCTGACCTACCTGTTCATTGCCCATGACCTGAGCGTGGTGCGGTTTATTTCCGACCGTATTGCCGTGATCCACAAGGGACGCATTGTGGAGCTGGCCGAGAGCGAGGAACTGTTCCGCCACCCGCTGCATCCCTACACCAAGGCGCTGCTTTCCGCCGTGCCCAACCCCAACCCTTACCTGGAGCGGGGCAAGAAGCTGCTGGTATACGATCCCTCCGTGCACGACTACCGCACCGACAAGCCCCAGTGGGTGGAAATCCTCCCCGGGCACTTCATCTATGGCAACGAGCGGGAGTTGGACGGATACCGCAAGGAACTGAAGCTGTAATCCATTCCGGCGCCGGGGGAGCGATCTCCCGGCGCTTTCGCGTACACGGACACCTGCGCTTGACGAAATGGGGCGAAAACGGTATAATGCCTCTATGTGTGTATGGTGAGACAATCTGCCATGAAAGGGGGCGCGGCGATGAAACGGACGCTGACGGTGCTGGTGCTGCTCACGTCCTGCGGGCTGCTGCTCCTGATGGGGGCCGCCCTGGTGGAGGGGCCGGTGCTGCTCATGCCTCCGGGGGAAACAGAGCCTGCGCCCGCAGCCCAGCCGCTGCTGGCCAGGGCGGAAGGGCTTCCTGCCGAGGCGGCATCCTCTGCCCTTGTGCAGGAGGGTAGGGAGCATCGCTCCGCCTGCCTGGACGCGCCGGAGCATACGCCCATCCTTGCGCAGCCGCTGACCGACCGCAACGGTTACCCCATGACGGGCTGCACCCATGTGAAGACCGTCTACACCGCCTGTCCCCTGCAGGATATGCCGGGATAGGATGACGGGTTCCCCGCAGCTCATCATTGATATCAAGGAGGAAGCAACCGACATGAAGAATTCCAATCGCAAGCGCACCGGCGGGAAAACCCGCTCCATCATTGCGCTGTCCGTGGTGCTGGTGCTGACTGTGGTACTGGCTGTGGTAGGCGTGACCGGCATGCCCCTGGACGCCCGCGGACTGTACAAGCTCAAGCCCTGGCTGCCCACTACCAACGCCGAGAACTGGCCCACTGCCCTGTCCCTGGGCCTGGACCTGCGCGGCGGCGTGTATGTGGAATACTCTGCCAAGGCCCCTGCGGATACCGACGCCAGCTTTGACTCCCTCATGGAGGGAACTATCGGCGTTATCCAGCAGCGCCTGACCGACAAGGGCTATGCGGAGAGCACCGTGCAGCGCATCGGCAACGACGGCATTCGCGTGGAAATCCCCGACGTGACCGATCCCAGCGCCGTGCTGGACCTGATCGGCTCCCCCGCCAAGCTGGAGTTCAAGAATTCCCAGGGCGAGGTGTTCATGGACGGCTCCATGGTGCAGACCGCGACCTATTATTACAGCGAGGGCGACCATCAGGTGGCCTTCACCCTGACCGACGAGGGCGCGAAAATCTTCGCTGAGGTGACTGCCGCCAGCATCGGCCAGCGCATTGCCATCTACCTGGACGATGTGGAGCTGATCGCCCCCACCGTACAGAGCGCCATCACCGGCGGCTCTGGCGTGATCAACAACATGGAATCCGCCGAGTATGCCAAGACCATCGCCGCGAAGATTCAGTCCGGCGCGCTGCCCCTCGAACTGACCCAGCAGAAGGTTGACACCGTGTCCGCCACCCTGGGCGACGACGCGCTGTCCACCTCTGTGCTGGCTGCCATCATCGGCATTCTGCTGGTGATGCTGGTGATGATTATCCGCTATCGCCTCAACGGCGTGGTGGCCTCCTGGGCGCTGTGCATCTACATTATTACCCTGTTCTTCCTGCTGGCCGTGATCCCCGGCATCCAGCTGACCCTGCCGGGCCTTGCCGGTATCGTGCTGGGCATTGGTATGGCCGTGGACGCCAACGTGATTATCTTTGAGCGCTTCAATGAGGAAATCCGCCGCGGCCGTCCTGCCAAGGCTGCTGTGCGCATGGGCTTCAAGAACGCCATGAGCGCAATCCTGGACGCCAACGTGACCACCCTGATTGCCGCCGTGGTGCTGATGTTCTTCGGCACGGGCTCCATCCAGGGCTTCGCCAAGACCCTGCTGCTGGGCGTGCTTGTGTCCATGTTCACGGCCGTGGTCGTCACGCGCTTCCTGATGAAGAATATCGTGAACCTGGGCGCGACAAGCACCAAGCTGTTTGCCGCCGTCAAGGCCGTGAAGGAGGAGCAGTAATGACCATCAAGAATCATTCCAAGGTATGCCTGATGATCTCCGCCGCCATTATGGTGGTGGCGCTGGTGATGAGCCTGTGCGGCGCCGGCATCAACCTGGGCATCGACTTTGCGGGCGGCCTTTCCATGCAGTACAGCATGGGCGGCCAGTTTGAGGAGAGCGACGTGTCCGCGGTGCTCAGCGGCATGGGCGTCGGCGATTTCACCGTGACCACCCAGGGCGCGAACAAGGACGAGGTGAACGTGCGCATCAAGAGCGTGGGCGAGGACGACATCCAGGCCGTCCAGCAGGCGTTCGAGGCCGGGCTGAAGGAAAAGTATCCCGAACTGTCCCAGGCGGGCGACGTGAGCTATGTGGGCCCCGTGGCCGGCGCGACGCTTTTGAGCAACGCCTTCTGGTCAGTGCTGCTGGCCAGCGCGCTGATGCTGGTGTACATCGCCTTCCGCTTCGACTTCAACAGCGGCGTGGCGGCGGTGTTCGGCCTGCTGCATGACGTGCTGATCATGCTGTCCTTCATGGTGCTGCTGCGCAGCGTGATTCAGATGAACTCTTCCTTCATCGCTGCCATGCTGACCATCGTGGGCTATTCCATCAACAACACCATCGTGATCTTTGACCGCATTCGTGAGAATGCCCGCAAGGCGCCCTCCGTGGCCCGCGAGGACGTGGTGAACCAGTCCATCCGCGAGTGCCTGGGCCGCACCATCAACACCACCCTGACCACCCTGATTACCATCGTGTCGCTGTAT
Source organism: uncultured Clostridia bacterium (assembly GCA_945877525.1). Lineage (GTDB taxonomy): Bacteria > Bacillota > Clostridia > Christensenellales > Aristaeellaceae > UBA11524. The sequence goes on from CAMDVP010000038.1 coordinate 13,494, forward strand.
GTGCTGGGCGTGGACTCCATCAAGGAATTTGCCCTGCCCATCATCATCGGCATCCTGTCCGGCGTGTACAGCGCCAACATGATCAACGGCTATGTCTGGGCCGCGCTGGAAGAAGCCAAGCGCGCCCGCAAGGCCAAGAAGGCGTAAGGCCTGACGGCAGGCCATCGGGGAGGAACCTCGCTCGTCGGGGTTCCTCCTTTCTTCAAAGGGGGGCATGGCTGCTCCCGAACAAAGCATAACGGAGGCGGATGCCCATGCTCCAGTTGATCCGGCGGGGGCCGGAGAGCGCGAAGCCCATCGGCGATTTGCCCCAGTGGCTGTCTGCGCTTTTGCGTGCGCGGGGTGTGGATACGCCCGAAAAGGCCGAGCGCTTTTTGCATCCGGGCCTTGAGCAGCTGCATGATCCCATGCTGATGCAGGGCATGGAGAGGGCGGTGCGCCTTTTGCGACAGGCCATTGCGGAGAAAACGCCCATCATGATCTACGGCGACTATGACGTGGACGGCGTGTGCGCAACCTCCATCCTGCTGGAAACCCTTCGGGAAATGGGCGCGCAGGTGGATTTCCGCATTCCCAGCCGCCACGGCGAGGGCTATGGCCTCAACTGCGACGCGGTGCGGGAAATCGCAAAGACTCACCGCCTGCTGGTAACCGTGGACTGCGGCGTGACCAACCACGAGGAGGTTCGCCTGGCGCAAATGCTGGGCATGACTGTGATTGTGACCGACCACCATCAGCTGGCGGACACTCCTTCGCCGGCCGATGTGGTGCTGAACCCGCTCCTGGGGGATTATCCCTTCCGCAGGCTGTGCGGCGCAGGGGTGGCGCTGAAAATCTGTCAGGCGCTCCAGGGCATGGAGGGCGTCATGCGCCGGGTGGAGCTGGCCGCGCTGGCCACCGTGGCGGATATTGTGCCCCTGATTGACGAAAACCGGGCGATTGTCCATGCGGGGCTTCGGGCCATGGCGGATACAAGGCGGCCTGGCATCAAGGCCCTGCTGGATGTGAGCGGTGTGACCCCGCCGGTCAGCGCCGGGCAGGTGGGTTTCCGCCTGGCGCCGCGGCTCAATGCCGGGGGTCGGCTGGAGGAGGCCGCTCAGGGCGTGACCCTGTTGACCGCTGAAACCATGGACGAGGCCCAGCGCATCGCCATGCATCTGGAAGGAGCCAATCAGCAGCGCCAGGCTATCGAGCAGGATATCACCCGCCAGGCCCTGGAGGAGATCAGCCGCACGGCGGATTTCCGGGAGGACAGTGTGCTCATCGCCATGGGCGAGGGCTGGAACCATGGGGTGATTGGGCTGGCGGCGGGGCGCATTTGCGAAAAATACCACTTTCCCACCATCGTGCTGACGAAGGACGGCGACGTGGCGGTGGGCAGCTGCCGCTCCATCCCGGGGGTGAACATTCATGCCATGCTGTCCACCTGCAAGGATCTGTTCATGCGCTTTGGCGGACACGAGCAGGCCGCCGGGCTGACCATGCGGGCCGACCTGGTGCCGGAACTGCGCCGCCGCCTGAACCTGGCCATTGCGGAAAACTGCGACGAGCGCTGCTATATCCCTGCCAAAGAATACGATTTGGCCCTGCCCCTGGCCCAGGTGAACCTTGAATTGGTGCAGGCCCTTGATCAGCTGCAGCCCACGGGCTACGGCAACCCCGCACCGGTATTTCTGGCCCGGGGAGCGCAGGTGCAGCTGATGCGCCGCGTGGGGCGGGACAGGCAGCACCTGAAGCTATCCCTGCTGGACGGCAACAGTGTGCGGGATGGTATTGCCTTCTCCATGGGCGATATGGCCGAGGCAGGGCTGGAAACGGTGGACGTGCTGTTTTCCCCGGAGCGTAATGAGTTCATGGGCCGGGTGACGGTGCAGCTGCAGGTGCAGGCCATGCGCCCCGCGGAGGGCACCACGCCGCTGCCCGGAGAAGACACGCTTTTTCGGGCGACGTTGCAGGAAATAGAAGCGCTGGCGGCGAAATATATCAGAATTCCGTCCACTGGGGATACGGTGGAGGCAGTTGCCCCCGCGGCGGTGCAGCGGCTGATGCAGGGCGGGCGGGGCGTACTGCTCATTGCCCATGAGCGGGAAAAGGCCCGCGCCCTGTGTGCGCAGACCCAGACCGACGTGGCCCTTTCCGAGGTGAAGGACTGCCGGGGCTTCAACACAGTGCTGTGCGGGCCGAGGCTGGACGCGCTGCGGGATGAATGGCGTGAGATCATTCTGCTGGACGGCGACCTGCTCCCCGGCGAGGCGGAGGCCATCCGCGAGCGCTGCCCCCGGGCAACCCTGCGCGCCCTGAAGCCCAATCCGCGGTTTGCCGCGCAGCTTCGTGCCATGGCCATGGCGGACGAGCCCCTGCGGGAGCTGTACAGGCGGCTGCGGCAGGGCGGCAGCATGGCGGTATCGACCCTGGCGGCTGACTGCGGCCTGACCTGCGGTCAGGTGCTGGTGGGGCTGACAGCCTTTATGCAGGTGGGGCTGGCGGAGGTATCGCTGGAGCCCTATGCGGTGCGGCTTCTGCCGCCGGTGAAGTGTTCCATGGCGGACAGCCCGCTGATCCGCTATCTGCGCGGGCTGAACGGAAATGAATGAAGCAGAAGGGAGGATGCTTGAATGAGCGATACGATTTACGAATCCATGCCGCTGGATCAGATGCTGGCGCGGGTGCAGAAGTATACCCCCGGCGACGGCTACAAGCTGGTGGAGAAGGCCTACCGCTTTGCCGAGAAGGCTCATGCCGGGCAGAAGCGCAAGAGCGGCGAGCCCTATTTTACCCACCCCTGCTTTGTGGCAAGCATCCTCACTGAACTGATGATTGACCCGCCCACCATTGCGGCGGGCCTGCTCCACGACACGGTGGAGGACTGCGAGGGCATTACCCTGGAGACCATCCAGCAGGAGTTCGGTGACGAGGTGGCCCACCTGGTGGACGGCGTGACCAAGCTGAACAAGCTGGACTTTGCCGACAAGGAGGAGGCCCAGGCTGAATCCCTGCGCAAGATGATCCTGGCCATGA
>CAMDVP010000039.1 GCA_945877525.1 uncultured Clostridia bacterium
TCATCCACCGTCCAGCCCACGGGGCCCTGGAAGCTCAGGTGCAGCTTGGTGGCGTCATAGGTCTGATAGGTGAAGCTGATGGGCGGCACGGGCGAGGGGGTGGGCTTGTCGATGGGGTCGATGATCACGGGGGTCGCGCCGGCATAGGCGCTGCGCACCGTAGGCACTGCCGTCACCATGGGAATGGCAGCCGCGCCGTCCAGATCGCCCAGGTCGTCGCCACGGCCCTCCTCGGCCAGCGGGTCATAATTGTCCTCCGCGGGCGCGGGGGTATCGGTCGCCACGCTGCCCATGTTCAGGTTCTGGGTAGCCTTGGGCTGGTTGGTGCTCACCACCACCAGGTTGCCGTTGCCGTTTCCGCTTTGGCAGGCGCACAGCGCTACCAGGCAGCAGATCAGGGTCAGGGCAAGGAGCATCCGCTTTTTCATGGTTTTCCCTCCTCGCAGGCAGGCTTCGTCCATTCAACGGACAAGTCGCCCGGTTTCATGCCTTTATTCCGGCAGATTTTCGTAATGAGGATGATACAGTCTGCGGTCCAGGCTCCAGATCTTCTCGGAGAACGCCCCTGCAGGAGTGCGCTCCATGATACCCTGCATCTCGTTCATTCGGGCGTCCAGCAGGTCGATCCAGTGCAGCACCTCGGCCTCGGGAAACATGGGCATCCGTGGGCTGCCGTACTCGGCCTCACCGTGGTGGCTGATAATCATGTGCTCCAGCAGCACCACCATCTCGCCCTCCACGCCCACGTTCTTCGCGGCCTGGGCCAGGGTCGCCACGCCCCGCACCAGGTGCCCGATGAGCAGCCCGTCCCGGGTGTAGTCGGTCACGTTGCCCATTTCATCGCTCTTCATCTCAGCAATCTTGCTCAGGTCGTGGAGGATCACCCCCGCCCGCAGCAGGTCGCCGTTGAGGAAGGGATAGGCCGCGATGATATGCTCGGCCGTGCGCAGCATACCCGTGGTGTGGTGCAACAGTCCGCTGCGCTCGGCGTGGTGCAGACGCTGCGCCGCCGGGAACCATGCCAGGCGGTCCCCTGCCAGGCGGAGCATCTCCCGCACCAGCTTTTTCAGGTCGTCGCTCTTGAACCCGTCAATCGTGTCCTCGATCTCCTGCCGCATTTTCTCCGGGCTTTCGGGGGCGCAGGGCACCAGCAGGGACAGGTCGACCTGATCCTCCGGCGTGGAGGCCCGCAGACGCTCCACCCGCAGCTGCAGGCGGCCGTTATACTCCTGCACCAGGCCGCGCACCTTGATCACCGTGCCGGCGGGGGGCGGGGCCACGTTGCCGTCCCACACCTTGCAGTTGATTTCGCCGGTGCGGTCGGTCAGGTTCATGTCCAGATAGCGTCCGCCGTTGCTGCCGGTGCGCTGGTCGCTGGAGCGCACCAGCAGAAAGCCCTCGAAGCGCATGTCCTTCGTCAGGCAGGATACCGTCATTTGTTCCATGGGCTGCAGCCTCCTCGGAAGTCAATGTGCATTGTCAAAAGGGCGCGTCGCCGCCATAGCCGCTGGCCTCGGGGGCCAGGTTGGCGTAGGTGGTATATTCGCTCAGCCAGGCCACCTTCACCGTGCCCAGCGGGCCGTTTCTCTGCTTGGAAACGATGATTTCGCCCACATTCTTTTCCTCGCAGTTGGGGTCGTAATACCCCTCGCGGTGGATGAACATCACCACGTCCGCGTCCTGCTCGATAGAACCGGAGTCGCGCAGATCCTGCAGGGCGGGTCGCTTGTCCACACGGGCAGTGGAGGCGCGGCTCAGCTGGGCGCAGGCCAGCAGCGGCACCTTGAGCTCCAGAGCAATGGCCTTGAGCTGTCGGCTGATTTCGCTGACCTCCAGCTGACGGTTCTCCGCCTTGCCATCGGAATGCATCAGGCCCAGATAGTCCACCACGATCAGGTCAAGGCCATGATCCATCATCAGCCTGCGGCAGCGGGAGCGCAGCTGGGAGGGCGTGATGCCCGCCGTATCGTCCAGATACATGCTCGACCCGGCGATGGGGCCCAGGGACTTGGCCAGGCGCATCCAGTCGTCGCCGGAGAGCGTACCCTGGCGCACCTTTTGCATGTCCACCCGGGCCTCGGAGCACAGCACGCGCAGGGCAATCTGCTCCCGGGGCATTTCCAGGCTGAACACCGCCACCGACTTTCCCGCCGTCAGCGCGGCGTGGGCGGCGATGTTCATAGCCAGGGAGGTTTTGCCCATGGAGGGACGCGCGCCCAGGATGATCAGTTCGCCCCCGTGCAGGCCGGTGAGCATATTGTCCAGGGCCGCGAAGCCCGTGGGTACGCCGCTGACCCGCCCCTTGAGCTTGCTCAGTTCCTCAATATTAGCATAGGTATTGTAGAGGACGTTTTTCACATGCACCAGCGTGTCGCCGCTGGAGCGCTTCATCACGATGTCGAAGATGGCCTTCTCTGCGTGGTTGAGCGTCTCCTGCAGGGGACTTTGCTGGCTGAAGCACTCCTGGGAAATTTCCTGGGAGGCGTGAATCAGCCGGCGCAGGGTGGACTTTTCCGCCACCAGGGTGATGTAGGCCTTCACGTTGGCGGTGGTGGGTACATACTGGCTCAGCTCAATCAGATAGGCCGTGCCGCCCACGCCCTCCAGGGTGCCCCGGCGGCTCAGCTCGCTGTCTGCGGTAATCAGATCGACAGGGGTCTGCTCCCGGAACAGCTTCATCATGGCGTCGAACAGCTCCCGGTGCTGGGGCTGATAGAAGTCCTCCGCCGTCAGCGCCTCCGCCGCCTGCATCACGGCGTTGGGGTCCTGAAGCATGGCGCCCAGCACCGAGCGCTCCGCCTCTATGCTGTTGGGCGGGGTTACTCCCCGCAGCTCCTGGCGCAAATCCGGCCTGCTCTCCATGCTTCCTCACCTCCCGTGCGCAGTTTCAGTCCGGTTTACTTCAGCGGCTCCACGTTCACCAGCATCTTGGCCGACACGCCCGTGTACAGCCCTACGGTGTTGGTGCAGGTGCCGATATTGCGGATGGGGTTTTCCAGCTCGATCTTGCGCTTGTCCACCTTCACGCCGTGCTGCTTTTCCAGCTCCTGGGCAATTTCCGCAGTGGTGATGGAGCCGTACAGCCGGCCCTTTTCACCGCACTTGACCTGCACGGTCACCGTTTTGTCCTTGAGCTGGCGGGCCTTCTCCTCGGCCTGGGCGCGGCGCTCGGCCTCGCGTGCTGCCTCGGCGGCGCGCTTGCGCTCAATTTCCTTCATGGCGCCGGGGGTCGCCTCCACCGCCATCTTCTTGGGGAACAGGAAGTTGCGGGCATAGCCGTCGGACACGTTGATGATCTCGTCCTTCTTGCCGCTTCCCTTCACGTCCGTCAAAAGAATTACCTTCATTGTACAAATCCTCCTTCGTCATCCTTCGGGTCCCGAAGCCTGCGCAAATCCATGGCCTGATCCGCCATGCCCACCAGCATCGGAGCAAAGGGCAAAAGCACAAGTCCCGCCGCCTGAATCAGCCTGCGGGTCAGCACCGCCGTACCCCGCTGCTTCATGAGCCCCTCCAGGGCGCTCAGCCCCAGCCAAATGTATACAAACTGAAACGCCGCCATGCACATTCGACCCAGGCACACCGCCGCGTACTGCTGCGAAAACAGCGGCAGCAGCATGCCCGGCAACAGCGCCGTCATGGGCCGCGAAAGTTCCTGCGGCAAGCGCCACCGGTCAAAGCGCGGCAGATGCCCCGGATGGCCGGCCCGCCTGCACAGCATATCCGGCAGCATGGCGCACAGCAGTCCCTCCAGGCCAATCAGCCAGATGATGATCCCCGGCAGCCTCGCCCTGAGCAGCGCGTCAATGCTGACCCGCAGGCTGTACAGCAGCTCGGAGCGCACCTCCTGGGTCATGACAATCTGTCCGAACAGCCGCACGGCAGGCAGGCGAGCCATGTCGCCCGTCAGACGGGCATAGCCGGAGGAATAGGCCCGGAGCAGGATCTCCACGGCATTGTCCTGCCGGTCGATCCAGTTCACAATGTCCCAGGCGGGCCCCGCATCCGCCGCGCCGCCGTACCTGCGCCCAAGCCATAGCAATATCAGGCAGCACTCCGCCGCCGTCAGCGCGGCCCATACGACGCCGCGCCGCCAGCCGGGCCGCACCGGCGCAAGCAGCATCGCCAGAGCCGTCAGGCACCAAACCGCCGCGCAGGGCAGGGCCTGTGGCATGCACAGGCAGCACCAGGCGCACACAATCGCCGTGCCAGCCGCGCACTCGATCCGCCAGCCCGCCTCCCGGGCGCACTCCACAGCCAGGGGAAGCAGCACAAGCATGCCCAGGATACCCGGCACGCCCAGCAGAAGCGGCACAAGCGCCGCCGCCGCCAGGGCTGCCGCCCGCACCAGCCAGGCGCGCATGGCCACACCCCATTTCGGCAAACTGATTCATCCTATTTTATAGCAAATCCGATGAAATTGCAACCCCTGCGCGCAGGACGTCCCAAAGCCCTCCGCACATGGCCGTGCGGCCGTGATCTGGCTGAAAAAATGACTTGCCTGTTCCGTTGCATTCTTTGCTCCGCATGCCTCCGCGCTTTTCCGCACTTCGTACCATCCAGAACTGGAAACGCGAGCATCTCTTTGGCCATTTTGTCGATTTTTCCGACAGATCATGGGAAGGTGTGTCGCATGATAGGAGGTTTGCTCGTTTTCCACTCTTTCCTATTATAATGTGCTATAATGTCCGCACATCAGCCGTAAGCCTCCATTCCGGACGGAAAAGGCTGACGAATACAGGCGATGAAACCATGTAAAACAGTGAAAGGAGATTCAGGAAAGTGGGAGACATCAAAGTGATTCTGGTGGATGACAACACTGAGCTGCGGCGCGCCATGCGCGGCGCCATTGAGCGCCAGGAAGGAATGCTGGTGGCAGCCGAGTGTTCCAGCGGCCTGGAAGCCCTGGAAGCCCTGGGCAAAACCCAGGTGGATGTGGTAGTGCTGGATGTGATTATGCCCCAGATGGACGGCTACAGCTTTCTGGAGGAAATGAACCGCCAGAAGCTGGAACATCCGCCCCAGGTGATCGTGGTGTCTGCCCTGGGCCGGGACGACTTCATTATGCGCGCGGTGGACATGGGCGCACGGTATTACATGATCAAGCCCATCGAAATGGCTGCGCTCATCTCCCGCATTCGGGACGTTTGTGGCCGCGGGGCAGCCCTGCCCGATACCCTGCACCTTGCCGCCGCCAATCGCGCGCCCTCCATGGATGAAAAACTGGCCAGCCTGTTTCTGACCATCGGCATCCCCGCTCACATCAAGGGCTATGCCTTCCTGCGGGAAGCAGTGAAAATGGTGGTGGAATGCCCCGACATGATCAACCGCATCACCAAGGAGCTTTATCCCGGCATCGGCAAGCGGTTCAACACCTCCGCCAGCAAGGTGGAGCGCGCCATCCGCCACGCCATCGAGGTGGCCTGGAGCCGTGGGCGCATTGATACGCTGAACAAGGCCTTCGGCTGCCGGGTAGCCACCCGGGAGGACAAGCCCACCAACGGCGAATTCATCGCCATGATCGCTGACAAGATGGCCCTGGAGCAGCGCAACGCCTCGTGACGCCGCGCTTGACAAACGCCATGCAACCTGCTATGATAGCTCATAAAAGTGGGCTATCCTCGCATAACCCCCTAAAGCGCATGCGAAGGCCCCGCGATTGCCGTGCAATCCGGGGCCTTTTCTTACGAAGGAGGCTGCACCATGGCAGCGGAACGGGTCATCATCTTCGACACAACCCTGCGCGACGGCGAACAGACCCCCGGCGTGTCCTTTCACCGTTCGGAGAAGGTAGAGATCGCCAAGGCCCTGGAGGCCATGGGCGTGGATGTGATCGAGGCCGGCTTTGCCGCCGCCTCCCGCGGGGATTACAAGGCCGTTTCCGCCATTTCACAGGAATTGAAGCGCGCCACGGTGTGCGCCCTTGCCCGTTGTGTGGAAGCGGATATCGAAGCCGCCAGCCAGGCCCTTGAGAAGGCCGCTCACAAGCGCATCCATGTGTTTATTGCCACCAGCCCCATTCATATGGCCGACAAGCTGCACATGACCCCCGACGAGGTGTATGAGGCCGCCGTGCGCTCCACCCGTCTGGCCCGGCAGCTGTGCGACGATGTGGAGTTTTCCCTGGAGGACGCCACCCGCACCGAACGGGAATTCCTCTACCGGGTGGTGGAGGGCGTGATCCGCGCCGGAGCCACCACGGTCAATCTGCCCGACACCGTGGGTTACGCCGCCGTGCAGGAGTACGGCCAGCTTTTCCGCGACGTGCTGGAGAAGGTGCCTGGAGCCGACGCGGTCACCCTGTCCGTCCACTGCCACAACGATCTGGGGCTGGCGGTGGCCACCTCCCTGGAGGGGGTGCGCTGCGGCGCGCGGCAGGTGGAATGCACCATCAACGGCCTGGGTGAACGCGCCGGCAACGCCGCCATGGAGGAAATCGTCATGGGGCTGCGCACCCGCCGGGAATACTATCACTGCGACACCTCCGTGGACGCCCACGGCATCTACCGGGTCAGTCGCACCATTGCCAGCCTCAGCGGCGTGGAGCCCGCCCCCAACAAGCCCGTGGTGGGCGCCAACGCTTTCCAGCATCAAAGCGGCATCCATCAGCACGGAATGCTCAACAACCGCGCCACATACGAGGTCATGCACCCCGAGGATCTGGGCATGCCCCAGCAAAGCCTTGCCCTGGGGAAGCTCAGCGGCAGCCATGCCCTGGCCGACCGCGCCCAGCAGCTGGGCTATGCCCTGGACGGCCCCGCCCTGCAGTCCGCTTTCCGCCGCTTCAAGGAGCTGGCCGACCGCAAAAAGGAGATTACCGACCGGGACATCGTGGCCATTCTTCGGGAGCAGAAGCTGACTGCCCAGGGCGCATACCGCCTTTTCGCCTTCCAGATTTTCACCGGCAACCGCATGACCTCCACCGCCACGGTGACCCTTGAGAAAAACGGCGAAACCACCACCCGCGCCGCCTGCGGCGACGGCCCTGTCGAGGCCTGCTTTAACGCTGTGGACGCCATCACCGGCATGCCCTGCGCCCTGCAAAGCTACAACATCAAGGCCGTCACCGAGGGCCAGGACGCCCTGGGCGAGGTCACCGTTCGGGTGCGCAGCGGCGAGGAAACCATGCTGGGCCGCGGCGTATCCACCGACGTGCTGGAAGCCAGCTGCCTTGCATACATCAACGCCGTGAACCGCCTCATCGAGCACCAGGAGCTTGAGCTGGCTGCTGAGGTGCAGCCATGAGCGCGCCGCTGATTGCGCTGATTCTGCTGATCGCCGCACTGTGTCTGGTCGTCCTGTGGCGCATCCGCCGGATCCGCCGCCGTCAGGCGTACTATGTCAGCCGCGTGCGGGCCTCGGATATGTACGGGCATCTGTATCCGCTGCTTTTGCGCTGCAGCCGCCGCAGTGTGGAGAGCATCGCCATTCGGCCGGAATCCGTGTGCATCCGCCTGTACAGTCCCGCCGGACGCACGCTGCTCTACACCTTCGACAAGCACGGCTTCGACCCGCCGGAGCCTGATACCCTTCTGGCCCTGGCCCAGGCCGTGGCCGTCGATTTGCCCCTTTTGCAGGACCGTGCCCGCTATACCTTCCGTACCCGCACAGATCCAGGCGTCAACGGCATCCGCGTTACCTGGTATGAATACATGATTACCACCGACTACAAGGACAGCATGCTCCGCCCGGAATACATGAGCAAAAGCAGGGCCTGACTTTCCGTCGGGCCTTGTCTTCTTATCAGGAGATCTCCATGCGCACACTGATTCTCACCGATGTTCACGGCAACCTGCCCGCCCTGCGCGCCGTGCTGGCCACCCCCGAGGCTCAAAGCTGCCAACGGGTGATCTCCCTGGGCGATCAGGTCAACTTCGGCCCTGAGCCCCGGGAGGTGCTCTGCCTGCTGCAGGAGCGCGGAGCCCTCATGCTCCTGGGCAACCATGAGGCCCGTCTTGCGCATGCCGATGCGCCGGAATACGCAGGCTATAACTGGAACATGCAGCGCTGGACGAAGGCACAGCTGACGGGTCTGTCCATTAACTTTCCCGTCGATGTGCAGGAAGGCGGGTGCCTTTTCACCCACGGCGCACCGGGTGATCCCTTTCACCTGCTGGAGCCCGTCGATTTGCCCGCCCTGCTGGACAGCCTGCCTGAGGGCGTGACCCACCTGTTTTCCGGTCACAACCATGCGCCCTGGCTGATCGCCCATCATGGTCGCACCGCCTGCAATCCCGGTTCCCTGGGCATACTGGAGGACGGCCGGGGCGGTACGGCGCCTTTCGCCGTGATGGAAGCGCACGGAGATACAATAACCGTCACACGGCACTGTGCCATCTACGATGTGGGTGACACAGCCCGGGCGTTTCTGCACACAGGCTGTGCCGCCGCTGCGCCGGAAATGTCCCGTGCCGTACTGCACACCATGCGAACAGGAGAATACCAGGCCGTGCTGAAGCTTGTACGTTTTGTCATTTCCCTGGGCGACCCCGGCGACGCCGCCGTCTGGCGGGAAGCGGACCGGCGCTGGCCCTGGCGTGAGAGCATGTCCACCCCTGAATTCTGGCATCGAATGGAGGCTTCCCTGTGACAAGTCAGGATACCATCGCAGCCATCGCCACGGCCCCCGGGCAGGGCGGCGTGGGCATTGTCCGCATCAGCGGGCCGGAGGCGGAGCAGGTATTGTCCCGCGTATTCCGTCCGGCCAAGGCCGCCCCCCTTGTCAGCCACATGCTGACCTACGGCCACGTCATGGACGGCGGGGAAACGGTGGACGAATGCATGGCCGTGCTGATGCGCGCCCCCCGCAGCTACACCCGGGAGGATGTGGCGGAATTGCAGCTCCACGGCGGCTCCTATCTGTGCCAGCGGGCGCTGTCGCTGTGCCTGCAAAACGGCGCGCGCCTGGCCGAGCCGGGAGAATTCACCCGTCGCGCCTTCCTTAACGGACGCATTGATCTCAGCCAGGCCGAGGCCGTCATGGGCCTTATCTCCGCCCGGGGCGAGCAGGCCCGCCGTGCAGCGCTCAAGCAGCTGGAGGGCGGCGCGTCGTCCTTCATCCGCCAGGCGGCGGAGGAGCTGTACGACCTGCAGGCGGGCATCGCCGCGTGCATCGACTTTCCCGAGGAAATCTCCGAGGAGGAGGCCGCCGGTCACCTGCGCCCCCGGATGCTGGCCCTGGCCGATACCCTTGACAATGCCTGCGACGAGCGGGCGGCGCGGATTGTGTCAAGCGGGCTAAGCGTAGCGCTGTGCGGCCGACCCAACGTGGGAAAGAGCAGCCTGCTCAATGCCCTGCTGGGAGAGGAACGCGCCATCGTGACCAGCGTGCCCGGCACCACCAGGGACATGGTCACCGGCGATATGACCCTTTGCGGCAGCGTGATTCACCTGACGGACACCGCCGGGCAGCACGACACGGACGACCCCGTGGAACGCCTGGGCGTCGAGCGCGCCCGCCGCGCCGCCGCGCAGGCGGACGTGGTGCTGGTGGTGCTGGACGGCAGCACAGCCCCCACGGAGGACGACCTGGCGCTGCTCACCCGGTTGAAGGGGCTGAATGTCGCGCTGGTTCTGAACAAGGCCGATTTGCCTGCCCGCCTGACCCCGGACGCAGCCGCCGCGCTGCTGCCCGGCGCGAAGGTTTTGTCCCTGTCCGCCCGAGACCCCGCCACCCTGCAGCCCCTGCGGGCGTACCTGGCCGATCAGGCCGCTGTTTCCGACAACCTGACCCTCACCCAGCCCCGGCACCTGGAAGCCGCCCGCCGCGCGGCGTCGCATCTGCGGCAAGCTGCGGAGGCGGATCTGCTAGATTTCGCGTCCATCGACCTGCAGTCCGCCCAGGCCGCGCTTGGCGAAATCACCGGCGACCAGGTGGAGGAGCGGCTGCTGGACCGGATATTTAGCCAGTTCTGCGTGGGAAAATAAGGCTACTTCCGGCCACGCGGAGCCCCCGCTACGGACGCCGCGGCCTGTTTCAGCTTGCATTTTACATATATGACCGAAGATGAAAGATTGATGAAAAAAGCGCCTCCTCACTTTTCCAGCGGCGGAGGCTGTGTTATCATACCCATGTTCCCGGAAAGGAGGCGCATATGCACAAGTACCTGGATGCCATCATGACCGGCGTGGCTGTTTTTCCGCTGCTTGCCGCCGTGTTTACCGTTCCTTATATTATTTACTGCTACCGCAGGTACGGCTCCATTCTGTTCATGCGGGTAGCGGTTGTCTACAGCTTCATCCTCTACCTGATTTGCGTGTACTGTCTGGCCATCCTGCCCTTTCCCCGGGCAGGCTCCTCCCCCACTCAGCAGGTGGGGATCAATCTGCAGCCGTTCAACTTCGTACCCGAGCTGCTCTCCACGCCCATTGAGGCACCCGAGCGTCTGACCGATGCGGTAGGCTGGCTTCGGGCGTTGTACACCTCCGGATGGTACGAGCCTATTTTCAATATCCTCATGTTCTTCCCGCTGGGGGTGTTTCTCCGATACTATTTCGGCTTTGGCAAGGGGAAAACCCTGCTGTGCGCGTTCCTTCTGTCTCTGTTTCTGGAGCTGACGCAGTTATCGGCCACCTATGGTCTCGCCCCCTACCGCTACCGCCTGTGCGACGTCAACGACCTGATGACCAACACCGCCGGCGGCATGCTGGGGTATCTTTGCACGCCGCTGTTCACCTGGCTGCTGCCTTCCCGGGAGCGGTTGAACCAGCTGAGCTATCAGCGTGGCGAGCGGGTGAGCTATGTACGGCGGACGGTGGCGCTGCTGTTCGACCTGGTGGTGATCGAGCTGCTCTCCTGGCTGCCCGGATGGCTTGGTCTGCCGGACGCACTGAACTACTGCGCGGCGGCCATTCTGTATGCGGGCGTGCTGCCCTACTTCACCGGCGGACTGACCCCCGGAAAGGCGTTGGTGCGCATTCGTCTGGTGGACGACCGCACCAGGGAGCGTCCGGCGTTATGGCCGTGCGTGGGGCGCGGAGTGCTGCTGCATCTGGTGCTGCTGCGATGCGACCTGCTGCTGGAGCTGATGCCGGGCTTCGCAGGCAGCTCCTGGCCCTTCTCCATGGCAAACATGGCTGTGCTGTTCTGGCTGGCCGTGCTGGCCGCCTGGCACGCTATACACAACGATCCCCAGCTGTTCTACGAGCGCTGGACGCACACCTGTCTGGTCAGCACCGTGCCGCAGCGAAAATCCCCGGCCGAATCCGGCGCAAAATTGCCCGGGAAGGATTGACTTTCCCTCGCGGTTGTGCTATCATACATAGGCTGTGAAACAGCCTATGCGCCCGTAGCTCAGTTGGATAGAGTGTCAGACTCCGACTCTGAAGGTCACAGGTTCGAATCCTGCCGGGCGTACATCGAGAAGCGGTTGAAAAACCGCTTCTTTTTGTTTTGTTTGGGCGAAAATATAACCTTATCCTGCATGTATTCAATTCGAGAATGCTATCAGCAAGCATAACACTTTTGCTTGGATAACCATTTATCACGCATTTTGACCCATTTTTACTGACCGAAACGGTTCAAAAACGGTTCAGGCTTTTCATCCCGAAACCGCAGTCGCCGCCTTGCTTTGAGGGGATTCGGACAAATTCATTGCCATGAACTTCGTCAGCCTTTCCGCGTCGATCTTCTCCCGCTCTTTGGTGAGTTTAGCGTAGACCTCCATGATCATGGTGGCGTCCTCATGGCCCATCCATGCTTGCAGCGTCTTGACGGGGATTTCCGCCTCGTATGCCCTGGTGCAGAAGTCAACGCGAAAGTCGTGACAGCGAATCTTCACTTCTCTCCATGGAGGCAGCTGTTCGCCCCTGGCCAGCAGCGCCTTGTGCGCTTTGGTTTGGCCGTACCAGCGCTTGTGGCAGCTGTTGACCCGTGTTTCCAGATAGCACAGATAGGAGCTGAACCGGTTCTGGAACGCGGTCTCGGACATCAAACCACCGTTTTGCTTGGCACAAATCAGGCCGTGGTGCCCGCGCAGGGCATCCTCCAAAGGCTTCACCAGAGGGATCGTGCGCTGAGCCGCCTCGGTTTTGCCAGGAGAGGTCACAGCCTGATTTCCCTCTGAAAAGGATACCGCGCCCCGGACGGTGATCGTCTTGTTGGCAAAATCAACATCCCGGTCAACATCCAGATACAGCGCCTCGCCTCGTCGCAGGCCGGCCAGCATCATGACCATCGCACATAAGCCAAAGGGATGCTCGTGATAGGTTGAGCAGATCAGTTCACGCTCCCACGGCTCCAGGGCGCGGTGCCCCTCGCACTTTTTCGTCTTGGGATGCTTGACAATCTCCATGGGATTCCGAAGAATCACGCCTTCCGCCAGCGCCGTGCGGAAGATCCCCCGCAGGGTGGTCATAAACTTCCCCACATACGTCGGCGAATAGCAGGACAGACTGTTGCAAACCGCCTGCAAATCAGTCGCCGTAATCCCCTTCATCAGCTTGACCTTGATTCTGGATGCAGCGTACTCCATCATGCGGATATACTCCCGGCGCTGTTTCTCACAGCACTCTGCCCGGTACACCTCAATCCACGTCAAGGCGTATTCGCGGAAGGTCATGTTCTCCATATCGTGATTCAATCCGGCCTTTTCATCGTCAATCCAGGCTTCGCGCTTCCGTTCGGCTTCAGCCTTGGTTTTGCCGTAAAATTGCTTGGTGCCGTAATTGACCTTATAACGGCCGTCGGCACGTTTGGTGATCTTGTGCTGGGACATATTCATTCCTCCTGAAAATGTCCCGCATGATATGTCAGTCGATGCAGTTATCAAGGTGCATGGGTCGGCGGAGTGCCGCTCCCACGTCCATGATAGCAGACTTTCTCATGCGGGACAAGCCTTTTGCCTGGAAAACTTAGCTTCCATCAGGCGGCACGGTCACCTCCGCACTGCGCATCAATCCAGCGCTGCAAACCAGCCCGGTTCACAAGGATTCGCTGCCCGATGCGGAAGGCAGGAAAATGCTCCTGCTTCACCAGTTCATAGGCCGTGGGGCGGGAAATGTTCAGTTCCGCCGCCATTTCATCCACGGTCATGGTCATGCGAGGGACAGCAGGAGCCGCCTTGGCGGACGGCTCCGGCTCCTGCATGGCGTTCTGTATTGCTCGACTAAACATCATGTATCCTCAACTTTCTTCTTTATTTTGTTTTCCGGGACTGCCCGACAAGGAGCAAGAAATACCCCCGCGCAACCAAACTGCTTCAACCATCGCAAAACATTTTGATGTCTATTCCGCAGATTGACGCTTAGGCTTGTATTCTTGTTTTTCTTTTTCACTCTTTCTTGTTGATTGGTTGAAAAAGATACGCCCAAACGGAGGAAAGCCGCACAGCGCAAGGCTTTGCGGCTCCCCTCTGTCGGGCTTTTCCTTCAACTTCCCTTCAACCTTCCGTCCATCAAACGATCAGCTTTCCTTCATCAATCACGCAGGAATTCCGGCGGCATCCCCTGCGCGAAGGCTTCCTCTGCTGTAATCTGCGTAAAATGAAGTTGGTTGACACGAGGTTGGTTGACGATAAACGCGGTATCGTCCGCGTCGCTTATGCGCTCCCAGCCCTTCTGCTTGCCATAGCGTGCGCCGAAGGAGCGGGCTGTGTCGAAACGCCGCCACTCAGGCGCGTAGTTCTTCATGATCTCGCAGTATTCGTGGGACTCCCACTTTCTCGGTTCGCCGGGCCTGTTCAGCGCTTCCGTGTGCAGCATCTGGCAGCATACCCGCTCATGCTCCGTGCGGGCAAGGAACTCCACAATTTTCCCGGCGGTGACATCCTCCGGCATGAAGTCGCGCTGCTTCTTCACCAGCTGTTCCCGAATATCCCTGCTGAACTTCATGCTGTACGCGCCGCTGCGATAGATCGTCATCGCCTCCGCCCATACCTGCTCAATATAGGCCCGGGAGGCTTTCTCATCGTCAAGGATATGGCACTCGGTCCGTTCGACATCGCACAGCACCGGCAGAAATCGCCGGTTCCCGGCACGGTCCAGCGGGAGAAAATCCATGGAGTTCGATGTGCCCGCAAACACGCACTGACGCTGGCGGTCTCGGGGCTGCGACTCGTAGGGCACACGGTAGGTGTCTTTCTGACGGCTGAAGAAGGAGCGGCTTTCCTCCACGCTCTTGGTGTTGTTGGTGGCCAGCATTTCACTCATTTCGATGATCCAGTGACCCACAAGGCGCTGAAAAATCTTGTCATCGTCCAGCTTGCGGATGTCATCGCTGAACCATTCATCCTCCATCGCCAGAAAGCGAATCAAGGTGGATTTGCCGATCCCCTGCCCGCCCACCAGACACAGGATTTCCTCATACTTGCACCCCGGATGAAACACACGCCGGATCGCGCCCAGCAGAAAGTGCTGCATCAGCGCTTCCGTATAATTGTCCTCCGCCGCGCCGAGAAAGTGGTGCAGGCAGCTGCGGATGCGGGGCGTACCGTCCCATGCAAGACTGTTCAACTTATCACGAATGGGGTGATACCGATTCTCGTTGGCGATGATATCCACCGCTGCGCGCAGCTTCTTCTCACTGCTGAGGCTGTAATGCTTCTCCAGGTATAGGGACAGATAATTCAGGTCGGTATCAGTCAGCGCGGAGGTGCCGTGCCGCTGCCAGCCAAGATCGGCCAGGACGTCCACCCGCTCCGTCAGCAGATTCAAGCAGATGGAACCCTTCAGCACCGGATCCTTTTGCAAGGCCAGCACGAAATTCTCCAGGCAATTGGAGATATGTCCCTTCTCCGTTTTGACCAGTGATGCGCGGATGTCATTCCGGATCGAGAAGAATTCCTCTTCTTTGTCATCAGGAAGCGAAAGCACCAGGTTGTTGATGATTTGTGTCAATGCAGTTCACCTTCTGTTACGCAGCCATGCCAGCGTCATCCACAGCATGGTCAGTCAATATGCGGCTGATCTTCTCCAGCGTCTGGTCATGCTGAAGCTCGTCTGCCATCCAGGCCCGTTCCGCAGCATCTGCTGAGGTCAGGCATTCCAGCATGTAGGAGATCTGCGGCAACAGGGCGCAGGCCGTGATATAGCGCGCATCCCAATCTGCCTCAGGGTTGAGTGGCGTATAGCATGCCTTCCAGTTTTTCAGCAGCTGTTCATATGCTGTCAGCACAGAAACACAGCGTTTTTCCTGTTCGCGTGCCGACTCGGCAGGCTGACGTGTCGGCACGGGCAAAGCCGCCGCGTTTGAGGGGCTCGGATGCAGGCCAAAGTCCTCCGCCAGCTTTCGGGCAGCCTGATAGGGTGTCAGGCTGAACAGACGGCTGACAAAGTCGATGACATCGCCGGTCTGATGGCAGCCGAAGCAGTAGTAGCGCTCATCCACCTTCATGGATGGATGCTTGTCCTGATGGAATGGGCAACAGGTCATGCCGTTCCGACTGACCTTTAGCCCATAGTATTCGGCAGCCTGCCTGGTGGTGACGGCTGCTTTGATTTGAGAAAACAGATTCAATGTACACCTCATAATCATATATTATCGTTCATTGTCGTTTCGGTCACGCCTGACAGCCTTGTCACAGGACGGCCTGTGTTCATATGCTCTGAGCAGTTCGGAAACAACCGGTCTTGCTGTTTCCTTGATTTTGTCTTTTGCTGCCCGGCGATACTCCGGCTTTTGCAGCACAGACAGCACGGTTGTCACGACCTTAGCCGCCCGCTTCATAATGTTGTCCTTTACACCGCGAAGCCAGAAGGCTATGAGCTCTCTTTCTTTGGGCTTCATCCGTCTTTCAGGATCAGCAGTCATGTTGATCATCTTGTCAACAATTGCCTGATCTGCCTTATGCGTTTCATCTACAGCGATGCGCGCAACGACTTTGACAGCCTGGTCATAGGCAGCGTCCGCTATGGCTTCCAACACTGTGGCGGCATCGGCGAGCTGGTTCTGCTTTTCGTCCAGCTCTGTGGTTGTTTTCGCCAGCAGCCTGCTCTGACGCTCGTTGTCGGCAGTCAGTTCTGCGTTGCGCTTTGCGAGTTCAACAATCTTCTCCCGTTGGGCTTCTATGATATAGTCATTCTTTTCCCGGTTCACTTTGCCCCCATAGATGGCTTCTGTTTCCACTGTGAGACCATGCTCCTGGCAGATGGCGAGCAGCAGCTCACGGCATATTTTATCGAAGGTAATCTTTCGGTTGTTTACCCGGCTGGGCTTCTTGTCCGGCTCTGGTAGCGGAATGCCCAGGGCTTCCAATGCCTTTTCCTGCTTTGGTTCGCATTCACCGTAGCGGTTCACGATATCGAACACTTGCCGGGCATGAATGTGCGGACTGGTTTCGTCCAGGTGCAGTGCCCAGTCCAGTACATGAACATGCTCGCCGAAGCGCTCCTCCATGGTGGCAAAGAATTCCGTCACGATGGCGGTCAGCACTTCCGGCGGCGGACAGTCGCCCTCCTTACCGATCTGGTAGATGGTTTCTTCGGGACATATGCGGGCATCGGCAAGCAGATCGTCCACGGTGCGGTTGCGCTTGGCATGGCCAGCC
>CAMDVP010000040.1 GCA_945877525.1 uncultured Clostridia bacterium
ACCGGCTGGACGGGCTGAACGTGGTGTTCACCGGCAAGGAGAACACCCTCATCATCCACCACACCGACGCGCCGGGCATGATTGCGGCGGTGACGGGGCTGCTGGCCAAGGAAGCGCTGAACATCGCCAACATGCAGGTATACCGCCGCCAGGCCGGGGCTGACGCCATGATGGTGCTGGAACTGGACGGCGTGCCCGCGCCGGAAACACTGGAGGCCATCCGCGCCCTGGCGGACATCAAAAGCGCGACGTTCCTGAAAAGGAGGACCTGTTGATGGACTATACGCTCAGCGAGTGGATTCAGCTGGCCGGAAGCGGCAGCATGGCCCGGGCGGCGGTAAGCGCCCAGGCCCGGGAGAGCGGCATGGAGGAGGCGGCGGTGCGCGACGCCATGCGCCGCCATCTGCACTGCATGCAGGAAGCGGCCCGAAGCGGCCTGGACGAGCACCTGCGCTCGGTGTCCGGGCTGACAGGCGGACAGGCAGCCATGTTTTTGAAGCGGCTGCAGGAGGGCAGGCTCCTTTGCGGAAATCTACTGGGCCGGGCGGAGGTTTACGCCCTGGCCACCGCAGAATGCAACGCCTGCATGGGAAAGATTGTGGCCGCGCCTACAGCCGGAGCCTGCGGCATTCTGCCGGGCGCGGTGCTGGCCATGATGGAGGAGCGCGGCGCGACGGAGGACGATGCGGTGGACGCCCTGTTCACAGCGGCAGCGGTGGGGCAGGCCATCGCCAGTCAAGCCAGCATATCCGGAGCAGAGGGCGGCTGCCAGGCGGAGTGCGGCGCGGCGGCGGCCATGGCGGCAGCGGCGCTGACAGCCATGGAGGGCGGCACGGCCAGGCAGTGCGCGGACGCGGCGGCCTTCGCGCTGATGAACCTGCTGGGCCTTGTATGCGACCCTGCCGGCGGCCTGGTGGAGGTGCCCTGCGTATACCGCAATGTTGGCGCGTCCGGCGTGGCGTTCACCGCGGCGGATATGGCGCTGTCCGGCATTGCGTGCCCCATCGCTCCGGACGAGGTGATTCTCGCCATGAAGGAAGTGGGCGACGCGCTGCCCGCCTCCCTGCGGGAAACCGGCGAGGGCGGCTGCGCGGCCTGCCCCAGCATCCGGGCCAGGCTGCATATGAATACACTATAAATGAAAGAGGAATTGTCATGACGCTGCAGCAGGCCATTGCAGGCAGGCGGAGCATCCGCCGCTTTCTGCCCACGGACGTGCCGGAGGACAAGGTGCTGCGGGTGCTGGAAAGCGCCCGGCTGTGCCAGTCCGCCAAGAACCGTCAGCCCTGGCGGTTCCTTGTTGTGCGGGGAGAGCGCAGGCGGCAGCTGGCCCAGCTGATGCTGGACTGGGCCGAGGCGCACCCGGATATCCCCTCCTCCTCCGGCTATACCGCGCGGGTCATCCGCCAGGCGCCGGTGCTGATTCTCGTATTCTGCGAGAAGGACGATATGTGGCGGGATGCGGACTACCTGTCCATCGGCGGGGCCATGGAGCATATGTGCCTGACAGCGCACGCGGAAGGGCTGGGCGCGCTGTGGATTCGTGATACGGTGTATGCCGAGGTAGCGCTGCGGCAGGCGGCGGGCTATCCCGACATGGATCTGGCCGGGGCGATGGCCCTGGGGTATCCGGCGGAAAATCCGCCCATGCGCCCGCGGCTTCCCCTGGAGGAGCTGCTGCTGCCCGCGCCCCCGGAACCCCGGCGGGAGGTACGTCCCGCCTTCTGGGTCATGGGCCGGGAAGGCTCCACAGAAGATGGAGAAGGCTTTGTCCGGCGGCTTTGGGATGAGGCCCAGGCCGGTTTTGCGGAAATCGAGCCGCTGATTCTTCACGATGCATCAGGCCGTCCCGCAG
Organism: uncultured Clostridia bacterium; assembly: GCA_945877525.1. GTDB lineage: Bacteria > Bacillota > Clostridia > Christensenellales > Aristaeellaceae > UBA11524. Next base: position 1,856 of record CAMDVP010000040.1, read on the forward strand.
GCGTCTGGGGATGTATGAGCAGCATGGACAGGCGCTTTGCCCCCTGGGAAGAGGGCTTCACCCGAGGGCTGTATCTGGCTGGGGCGGAATGCCCCGCGGACGCACAGCCGCCGTCGGGATGGACAAAGTGGCAGGTGCCCGGTTTTGAGTATCTTGTGTTTCCCGGGGGCAGGCCGGAGGCGTTTTCCCTGGCGCTGGCCTATCTGCGGGGCAACGGCCTGTCCTTGTGCGGTGCGCAGCAGGATCACACGGATGCGGCCACGGGGCAAAACGAAATGTACTTTCCTGTCCGCAGGCTGTAAACGGTTGATGTGTCTTTTAGTACAGGAAGAAAACAACACTTTTTCTCCGTCCTATGCTATGATAGGGGCAAGAAAGCGTCTTGCGGCTCCGGCCTGCAGGACGCGGCTCTTTGAAGGAGAAGGTATGAACAAGACGTTTGATCCCGCTGCGCTGCGCGGCATTGTGGCCGCGCCAGCCAGCAAATCGGAGGCGCACCGCCGGATGATCTGCGCGGGGCTGACAAAGGAAGAAACCACACTGACCGGCTTTATGGATTCGGCGGATATGGAGGCCACACGGCGGTGCCTGGAGGCGCTGGGTGCCGCCTTCACGCGGCGGGGCGATACGCTGACCATCCGCGGCGGCGCCCGGACTTTCCAGAGCGTTCCGGTGATGGACTGCGGCGAAAGCGGCTCGACGCTGCGCTTTTTTGTGCCCATTGCCCTGAGCCTTACAGGCGGAGCGGTGTTCCGCATGCACGGGCGGCTGGGCCAGCGGCCCATGGATGTCTACCGCGACCTGTTTGTCCCCCGGGGTGTGTCGTGGCGCATGGGCGTGGGCGCGGACGGCGCGGCGGAGCTGACTGTGCTCGGGCGTATGCAGCCCGGGGCATATGTGCTGCCGGGCAACGTATCCAGCCAGTTTGTGTCAGGGCTTCTGTTTGCCCTGCCCCAGCTGCCCGGAGATTCCACCCTGGAGGTCATTCCCCCGGTGGAGTCGGCCGGGTATATCCGCATGACCCTGGAAGCTCTTGCAGATAGCGGCATTGCACTGGAAGAGACGGGCCCCTTCCGCTGGCGGATTCCCGGCAATCAGGCCTACCACGCCCGCAGCGGCTGTCTCTCCGGGGACTATTCTCAGGCGGCGGTACTTCTGTGCGCGGGAGCCCTGGGGCATGACATCCATGTGACTCGTCTGGCCCGCCAGACCACCCAGGGTGACCGGGCCGTGCTGAACCATCTGTCCGCCCTGGGCGCAGCGGTGACGGAGAACGATGAGGGCATCGCCGTGAAGGGTGGAAATCTTCACGGCGCAGTGCTGGACATGCACGACTGCCCGGACATTGCGCCCATCCTGGCGCTGACCTGTCAGCTGGCCCGGGGCGAAAGCCGCCTGACCCACTGCGGCCGGCTGCGCCTGAAGGAGTGCGACCGTCTGGCAGCCACGGTGAACCTGCTCAACTGCCTGGGCGGCTGCGCCCGGGAGGAGGGCGACGACATGGTGATCCGCGGTGTGGAGGATCTGCGTGGCGGCGTGACGGTGGACGGCTGCGGAGATCACCGCATGGTGATGCTGGCGGCCATTGCGGCCACGGTATGCCGCGAGCGTGTGACCGTGACCGGCGTGGAAGCCGTGAACAAGTCCTGGCCCGAGTTTTTGCAGGTGTATGAATCGCTGGGAGGGCGCGTGGAATGAGCAGCTTCTTTGGACAGCATCTGCGCCTGAGCCTTTTCGGGCAAAGCCACGGCGAGGCCATTGGCGTGACCATGGACGGCTTTCCGGCAGGCATGGTCATCGACATGGCCCGGGTAAAGCGGGAGATGGCCCGCCGCGCCCCCGGCCAGAGCGACCTGACCACCCCCCGCAGAGAGCCGGACGAGCCGGAGGTGCTGTCCGGAGTGCTGGATGGCCGCACCACCGGGCAGCCCATCTGCGCCGTCATCCGCAACACCAACACCCGCTCCCGGGACTATGGGTCGGGGGTGGATCTGTTGCGCCCCGGCCACGCGGACTATACCGGGCATGTGCGCTATTTCGGCTTTGAGGACTGGCGGGGCGGCGGGCACTTCAGCGGCCGGCTGACCGCGCCCATCGTATTCGCCGGCGCGCTGTGCAGCCAGTGGCTGGCGGAGCAGGGCGTCGATATTGTCTGCCATATTCAGCAGCTGGGTTCTGTCCGGGACAGGAGCTTCCTTGATTATCCCCCGGACGCGGACACGGCCCATCTGCGGCAGATGGCTCTGCCCGTGCTGACTCCAGGGCTGGATGCGGCCATGGAGGCGGAGGTGCTTCGCGCCCGGGCGGCGCAGGACTCGGTGGGCGGCATCATCGAATGCCGGGTGACCGGCCTGCCCGCGGGTCTGGGCGCTCCCTTCTTTGACAGCGTGGAAAGCCTGCTATCCCACCTGATGTTTTCCGTCCCTGCCGTGAAGGGCGTGGCCTTTGGCGAGGGCTTTGGCTTTGCGGAGCTTTCCGGCAGCGTGGCCAACGACGCCTTCCGCATGGAATCGGGCCGCATTGTGACGGAAACCAATCATTCCGGCGGCGTACAGGGAGGCATTACCAACGGCATGCCGGTGATTTTCCGCTGCGTGATCCGCGCCACGCCGTCCATTGCCCAGCCCCAGCGGACTGTGTCCCTCCAAAAGGGCGAGAACGCCGAGGTGAGCATCCGCGGACGGCACGACCCGTGCATCCTCCCCCGGGCGGTGCCTGTGGTGGAAGCCATGACGGCCATCGGCCTGATGGAATTGTGGAAGGAGCGGCAGGCATGCGTCAAATAATCGCGTATCCGGGCACGTCAGGCAGCTTTTCGGCGGCGGCGGCCCAGGAGGCATTCCCCGAAGGGGAATGCGTAGGCTACGCCACCTTCCCCGAGGCGGCCCAGGCCGTGGTGGACCGCCGTGCGGACTATGCGCTGCTGCCGGTGGAAAACTCTTTTGCGGGTGCTGTGCTGACCACCTATTCCATTTTGGAGCGGCTGCCCCTGCACATTGTGGGAGAAACCATGAAGGCCGTGCGGCACCAGCTGCTGGGTCTTCCCGGCGCAACCGTGGAGGGGCTGCGGCAGATTGCCTCCCATCCCCAGGCCATTGCCCAGTGCGATGAATTTCTGTCCACACTGAAGGGCGTGCAGCTGATCCCCTCGGCCAATACGGCCATCAGCGCCCGGGATGTGGCCCTGCGGGGCGACCCGTCCTTTGCGGCCATTGCCAGCGAAGAAGCCGCTGCTGCCTTTGGCCTGACCATTCTGCGGCGGAACATCCAGACCTCCAACCACAACACCACCCGCTTTTTCGTCCTCTCCCTGGATGAAACGCCCCTGGGCGCCCCCGGCAAGGCCACGGTGGTATTCACCCTGAACAACGAGGTGGGCGCATTGGTGCGGGTGCTGGCATCCTTTGCGGAAAGTGGGCTAAACATGTCCCGCATTGAAAGTCGTCCCCTGCCGGACACAACCTTCGCGTATTTCTTCTCGGCGGATTTTGAAGGCCCCATGGATCCCGCCCACCTGACCTGCGCCATGGAGGCTGCCGCCCCCTTTACCCGGGAGCTGCGCCTGCTGGGGATTTATCCCAAAGCGCTCCGTCCGGAATAACCGACTTTGTGCAGTTACGGCTCCGAATCCGAGGAATTTGCATATTTTTCATTTTCTATCTTGACAATCGGGCCATGCGCCGCTATAATATTCAATGTTGCGGGTGACCGACGCAACCTGTGGAGAGTTGGCTGAGTGGTCTAAGGCGCACGACTGGAAATCGTGTGTGGGCTTATACCCCACCTAGGGTTCAAATCCCTAACTCTCCGCGCTATACTACCTCGCCCGGCATGTGATTGGAACACATGTCGGGCATTTTTGTGCCTTTTTTGATATTATCAAATTGGCTCTTTGCTGTCAAGCCTCCAGCGCATTTTCCCCGCGTGCTGATATTCCGTGGTCAGGTACGGGTTGCCCGGCCGTCTGCGCAGGCTCTTTTCCGCCAGAAGGCGTCAGCGGTGCCTTCCCTGCGCGAGACCTCGCGCAGTCCGTCCGTGCTCCTTGTCGGGAATCTGATCGATTCAGCGGGGCGAACAAGTGCCGGCACGCTGCTGGGGGCAGGGCAGCGTCAGGCGGCAGCGAACCTCGCCTTCCTGCCGAAAGTCCACCGTCGCCTCCGCCGCTTCGCCAGATGCCTCCACACATAGGTGATAGGGCTGGTTTTCTGCCGAAATGCGTCGAAGGATGACATCCACCCGTGCGTGCCGCCGAGGACTTCGATGAGCACGGGACGGTTCACGCCGCCGTAGGAATAGTAATCGTTGGGCACATGGAAGGCAGAGTCCTCACCAAAGCGGTTGTCCGCCTCCACGCACAGGGTATGCCGCCCCTGGGGCACATGGAGCGCCAGTGCTTCAAAGCCCGTATAGGTGCCGTAATGCGTGCAAAGCACCACGCCATCCAGGCTGACGCGCGCACGGAAGCTGACTTTCCCCAAACCAGAAGCGCAGATTGCCGCCGCCCTCAAACGCCTGCTCAAAGACCGCGCGGCCCCAATAGTTTTTCAGCAGGGGGTGGCTTTCCCACTCACTGGGCACAACCACCTTTTCATGGGCGGGCAAACCGCCGTCATCCAGGGGTGTCATGCTCCAGAGAGGGAGCGCCTCGCGGCTGCTGCGGATAGCGTGCGTGGAAAACAGGCGTTCCATATCGCTGTCATTCCTTTCATTTTGTCCCTCCGGGCAGAACCTGCATGGCAGGCGGGGATGGATCACAAGCAACGAACGGATTCTACCCGAAAAATTTCATAGCCCGACGAATCAGCCATTGCCTCCATCCGCCGCATGGTGTATGCTGATAAAAAAGGGAGGGATGGGCATGCTGCGATTCACGGTGGATAACCTGGGGGTGGATACCGTCCATCGGTCAAGCTTCTGCCATGAACTGCCGAACGGGTTTCCCTTCTGGGTGTATGTCCAGGCGAATACGCCCATGCTGCTCAACATGGAGGGAACGGAAACCCATTGGGTGGATGCAGGCACCTGCGCTGTCTATCCGCCAGGCTACCCGCGCTATGTCTATTGCCCCAAGGAGCAGGAGCGCATGTCAAACAACTGGATTCATTTCTCCTGCTCGGATGACGAGGCGCTGATCGATCTTCTCCATCAGTACAATATTCCGATCACGCGTTTTTTTACGCTTCGCCAGTTCATGCCGGTGAACACGATCCTGCAGGATCTGATTTATGAACGCAATACGGACCAGATCAATAAGGATATCATGAGTTCCCTGCTGATTGAGCAGATGCTGGTGCAAATCAGCCGCAACATCCTGCCCCTGAACCAAAAAGCGGACAGCAGCACCATGACGCATCTGCATGCCTTTGAGCTTTTGCGCAAGCAGCTCTACACCGTGCCGGAGAGGGAATGGACCGTCAGGGACATGCCCGCGCAGGTGTACCTGAGCGCGAACCAGTTCATCAACCTGTACCAGAGCTTCTTCACAGTTACCCCGAAGCAGGACCTGATCCACGCCCGCATTGCCAAGGCGAAAACGCTGTTGTCCTCCCGGGTCGGCCCCAACGAGGCCGCCGTAACGCTGCGGGATGTTGCGCTGCTGTGCGGCTTCAAAAACGAATACTACTTTTCTACCGTCTTCAGGAGAGTCACCGGCATTCCGCCGGGGCAGTATGTCCCGGGGCGGGACATGTAGCCGCGGGCCGCTGGCGGGTGATGGCTGAGAAAAGCCTCAGGTTATTTCCGAAAGCTGCTCCAGCGCTGCCGGAAGTAATGCGCGGCCATTTTAGGCTTGCGGTCACGGGTAAACAGGCCCTTGCGGTTGCCGCCCGAGCGCATGGGGCTGGGCTGGGTGCCGAAGTCCGCGTAATTCCAGGGCAGCTCGCCAATCACATAGGGGCGCTCATCCAGGCATTCGTGCATGGCGGTGTAGTAGTCAATCTGAAACTCCTCGGTGAACATTTCCGCCACCGCGCCGTGCAGTCCGTTAATGGTGTCCGCGCCGTATTCAGAGAGAATCACGGGCTTGCCCACCTGATCCCACCAGTCCAGCTCCATGCGGAAGGCATACTTGGCTGCCTCCAGGTCGCCGGAGAGGTTGTACCAGCCGTAATAGCGGTTGATGCACACCACATCCATCGCGGGGATGATCAAATCCCTGGTATAGTCATTCTGACAGCCCACCAGGGTGACGGGGCGGTTTTGCGGATCCAGCTGATGGGCCAGGCGGTACAGCGGCATCCAGTAGTCATAGGCGGATTGCGGGAAATGCTCGGTGTCCGGCTCGTTGCCCAGGCTCCACATGACCACACAGGGATGGTTCTTGTCCCGCTGGATCATGGCGGTCAGCATCTGCGCATGGTAGGGAGCCAGCTCCGGCCCCCACTCGGCATAAGGGTTGTGGGCCGCGCCGGCGCCAATGCCCACGGCCGGCGTTTCATCAATGATGACGATGCCCTCCCGGTCGCATAGGGCGTACATTTCCTCCGCATAGGGGTAATGGCTGGTGCGGAAGGCGTTGGCATTCAGCCAGTGGAACAGGCCGATGTCCGCCACGTTCAGCACCTGATCCAGCCCGCGGCCATGGATGTTGGAATCCTCATGCTTGCAGGGGCCATGGAAGTGGAAGGGCTTACCGTTGATGAGGAACTGCGTGCCCTTGACCTCCACCGAACGGATCCCGAAGGTCTGGTCATACTGGTCATCGCCAAAGGTGATCTCCGCGGTGTACAGATAGGGCACGCCGGGCCAGGGCTCCCACAGGTGCGGCTGGGCGATCTGCAGGGTACAGTCTGCGCCCGTGCCTTCCGCCACGGTATTGCCCGCTGCGTCCTTCAGCGCAATGTGAACCTCGCCGTCCCCGGCGGTCTGCACGGTGCAGTGAACCCTGCCGTCCACCTGGGCGGTCACAGTCACGTCCGTGATGTGGCGCTCCGGCACCGTATACAGGCGGACGGGACGGATGATGCCTGCGTAATTGAAAAAGTCGAAGTTGGGAAGGTTGATGCCCCGCTCAGCCTGCCAGCGCTTGCCGGCCTCCACGCTGGGGATGCCCGGGTTATCCGATCCGAAGAAGGCAATCGCCCCCTCGTTGCCAATGGGCAGGGAGCGATGGTTGATGGTGTTGTCCACCTCGACCAGCAGCTCTGCGGTTTCTCCGGGAGCAATCACGTTGGTCACATCGGCTTCAAAGGGCAGAAAGCCGCCCTTGTGCTCGCACAGCAGCCGGCCATTGACAAACACCCTCGCCGTGTGCGTGACCGCGTCAAAGCGGAGAAACCTTCGCTGAGATGCCCACAGGCGCGGAACGGTTACCCGGGTACGATACCAAACCGAACCCACATGGTTGCGGAAGGCAGGATCGGCCTTTTGGTCATTGTAGGAGGCAGGCACGGCGATGGTCTGCCACGCATCCCCCGGATGGAGCCGGAAATCCCACACCCCGGACAGATCCATCACCGTGCGGGAAGCGTTGCTCTGCGGATACAGCATACAGGTCATCCTCTCCTATTTTATTGATCCGATGCTTCGGCGGGCAGCACCGGCGCCCGACCATTAGCAGCATTATAGCAGGGCGAAGAGACGCTTGCAAGGCATGCGGAGGTATCAGACAGAAATTTTGCAAGAAATCATTCTGTTTATAAAAAATCACTATTCTTGTATGTGCTGCGTGAGAATTACATTCGGGAATATTGACAGACGCATTTTGCGTGCTTATAATAAACACAAGCGACAGAAGAGAAGGCAAGACGTGCCCTATCATTTGGATCAGGCGGGCCATGCTGTCCGTTATGATAAAAACAAAAGGAGGAATACCATATGAAGAAACTGTTTGCTCTGGCTATGGCGATGATCATGGCGCTGTCCATGGTAAGCTTCGCCGCCGCAGAAGACACCACCCTGACCATCGTGGCCTGGGACGTGAACACCACCGGCTACCTGACCGCCCAGAAGGAAGCCTATGAGGCCTCCCATCCCGGCGTGAAGATCGAGTACATCGACGTGTCCTCCCAGGACTATGACGTCAAGGTCGGCGCCATGCTGGCCGCCGGCGATACCAGCGACATCTTCATGATCAAGACCGTGCCTGGCCTGATGAACTGGAACGATGCCGGCTATGCCATGAGCCTGAACGACTACATTGCCGCCAGCAACTACCTGTCCGGCTTTGTGGGCATGGAAACCAACTACAACTACAACGGCGAGCAGGTGGCCCTGCCCTTCCGCTCTGACTTCTGGGTGCTGTTCTACAACAAGACCCTGTTTGACAACGCGGGTGTGGCCTATCCCACCAACGACATGACCTGGGAAGAGTACAAGGAAAAGGCCATCGCCATGTCCGGCAACGGCGTGTACGGCGCCCATAACCACACCTGGCTGTCCGCCTGCGTGAACTGGGCTGTCTGCGACGGCGTGAATACCCTGATTGACGGCGAGTACAGCGACCTGGCCTACTTCTACCAGCTGGTGCAGGATCTTGAGGACGCCGGCGCCTGCATGCCCTACACCGAGATCACCGCTTCCGGCCTGCACTACTCCGGCGCCTTCGGCAACGGCAACATCGCCATGCTGCCCATGGGCTACTGGTATGTGGCGACCCTGATTAACAACATCAAGAGCGGCGACTACAATGTGTCTGACTGGGGCATCGCCGCTGTGCCGCACAAGGAAGACGTCAAGGCCGGCTCCACCTTCGGCAACCTGACCGGCGCCATGATCAACAAGAAGGCCAAGAACCCCGACGCCGCCTGGGACTACATTTCCTGGCTGTGCAGCGAGGAAGGCTCCAAGGTGACCGCCGGCACGGGCAACCGTCCCGCGTGGGTGTCCGAGGGCGTGGCCGACGTGATGTCCTCTGTGGACGGCTTCCCGCAGGATGAAAACAGCAAGGCTGCCCTGCTGCCCTCCTATGTGGCCATCGAGATTCCCGGCGATCCCAATGCCTCTGCGATTTCCTCCATCCTGGGCGAGGAGCACTCCGCCATCATGACCCGCGAGATCTCCATTGAAGAAGGTATCGAGGAAATGAATGATCGCGTGCAGGAGCTGCTTGCTAAGTAATCCTCATGCCGGCAAACCATTTTGAGGCGGGAATGGCGATAACCTCGCCATTCCCGCCTTTCCCATTTCATCCGGGGCTGCGGCATTGCCGAGGCTCCCGCAGCCAGAAAGGAGCAACCGACCATGGCACAGAATGCCCCTGCCGCCTCTGTGCGGCCGCCAAAGCACAGGATGGGTCGCCTTGAAAGGAAAAACACCCTGGTGGCGCTTTCCTTCATCGCGCCAAACTTCATTGGCTTTGCCATCTTCACGCTGATCCCGGTGGTCATGTCCGTCGTCATGTCCTTCATGGATTCCAAGACCGGCGCCATTTTCGGCGCGGAGTGGGTCGGCTTTGCCAACTATCAGGACATTTTCAACGTGGCCAAGGTTTCCTCCAAAATGGCGGACGGAGGCTTTCTGGCGGGACTGAGCTACTTCTTCAACCGTGTCGACCTCGGCATTGCGCTGAAGAACACGGTGTTCTATACGATCGTCACCGTGCCGCTGACGCTGATGTGCTCCATCATTCTTGCCCTGGTGCTCAACCGGGCTGTGAAGGGTGCCGTGGCCTTCCGCGCCATCCTGTTTTTCCCGTATGTGGCGTCCATGGTGGCCATCTGCGTATGCTGGAACTTCATGCTGATGAAGGACGGCCCCATCAACCAGATCCTCATGAGCCTGGGCAGCGACTTCAACAAAAGCTGGACGGCTGATTCCACCATGGCCATGTGGGCGATCATTCTTGTCAGCGTGTGGCGGAGCATGGGCTACTACATGGTGATCTACCTGGCGGCCCTGCAGGGCGTGCCCCGCGAGCTGTACGAGGCCGCAACGGTGGACGGCGCCAACAAATGGCAGCAGTTCTGGAGCGTCACGCTGCCCCAGCTGCGCCCCACCACCTTCTTTGCCTCCATCATGCTGATCATCGGCTGCTTCAAGATCTACGATACCGTGGCGATCATGACCGGCGGCGGCCCGGGCCGCGCCACCAAAATGCTGGTGACCTATATCTATGATACGGCCTTTATGCAGTTCAAGTACGGCACGGCCAGCGCCATCGCCATGGTGCTGCTGGTGATTGTGCTGCTGGTGACGGTCATCCAGTTCAGCATGGAAAAGAAGTTCGCCAACGACTGAGAAAGGAGGAAGCCGACCATGTCCGAATACAAGCTGAAATCCGTCCGCAGAGACAACAAGGCACTGCAGCGGGTCAACAAGGCGCTGATCTATATCGCGCTGGTAGCGCTGTCCATCTTTACGCTGATCCCCTTTGTGTGGATGCTCTCCTCCTCCCTCAAGCTGGACCGCGAGGTCTTTGCCTTCCCCATGCGGTGGATTCCCGAAACCTTCCACTGGGAAAACTATATCGTCATCTGGACAAAGGTGCCCATGCTCACCTTCTTCAAGAACACGGCCATTGTGGCGCTGAGCGTGACCCTGATCCAGACGCTGACCTCCTCCTTTGCGGCCTATGCCTTTGCCAAGCTGCGCTTCCGCGGGCGGGATACGCTGTTCCTGTGCTATATCGCCACCATCGCCGTGCCGTGGCAGACCTACATGATTCCCCAGTTTGTGGAAATGCGTGCCTTCGGCCTGTATGACAACCTCCAGTCCATCATGGTGCTTCAGGCGTTTTCGGCCTTCGGCGTGTTCCTGATGCGCCAGTTCTATCAGGGCATCCCCACCGAGCTGTGCGAGGCCGCCCGTATCGACGGTCTGTCCGAGTATGGCATCTGGGCGCGCATCATGCTGCCCCTGTCCAAGGCGGCGATCGCAACCTTGGTGATTTTCACCTTTGTCGGCACCTGGAACGACTATATGGGCCCGATGATCTACCTGTCCCACGACTCGGTGAAAACCGTGCAGGTCGGTCTGCGGCGCTTCATTCAGGAAAACTCCAGCGACTATCACCTCATCATGGCAGCCTCAATGGTATCGCTGATTCCTGTTTCCATCGTGTTCCTGTGCCTGCAGAAGTATTTCATTGAGGGCATTGCCACCTCCGGCCTTAAGGGCTGATAAACCAAGGACCCCCGTATGGAGGAAAGAACATGGAACAGCTGAAGCACAGCCCCCTGCGCACCCGGCAGGACATGATCGATGCGGCCCTGGCCATCATCCGCCCCACGGTGAAGTACCTCACCCCGGGCAAGGCCCGCCTGATGCTCTCCGCCACCGGCGCCCACTATGACGAGGGCATCGCGGGCATGGAGGGCTTCTCCCGGGTGCTGTTTGGCATCATCGCCCTGCTGGCAGGGGGTGTGCCGGAGGCCGAGCCCCTCTGGGCCGAGTGGCGCGAGGGCATCATCCACGGCGTGGACCCGGCCCATGAGGAATACTGGGGCGATATCGGCCCCTTTGACCAGCGCATGGTGGAAATGGCTACCTACGGCCTGGGCATGGCCCTGGCGCCCCGGCGCTTTTTCCATGAGCTGCCCGAAAGTGCCCGGGACAACCTGTACCGCTGGCTGAACCAGATCAACCGCTACGACATGCCCCGGAACAACTGGAAGTTCTTCCGGGTGATGGTCAACGTGGGCTTCCTGATGGTGGGGCGGGCGGCCGACGAAGCCATGCTGGAGGCCGACCTGGCCGAGCTGGAAACCCACTACACCCGGGACGGCTGGTACTTTGACGCGCCCACCCAGCGGGACTACTACACCATTTGGGCGTTCCACTACTTTAGCCTGATCTACGCGAAGGTCATGGCACAGCGCGACCCGGAGCGCTGTGAACGCTTCCGGGAACGGGCCCGGATGATGCTGCCCCGCTTCGCCTGCTGGTTCGACGCTGAGGGCCGCGCCCTGCCCTACGGCCGCAGCCTGACCTACCGCTTCGCCCAGAGCGATTTCTTCGCCGCCTGCGCCCTGGCCCAGGTGCAGGCCCCCGGCCTTGGCTACGGGGAAATTAAGGGGCTGCTTCTGCGCAACCTGCGCGCCTGGCTCGCCCTGCCCATCTTCGACCGGGAGGGCATCCTCACCGTGGGCTACGGCTATCCGAACCTGGTGGCCTCCGAGGGCTACAACGCCCCCGGCTCGCCCTACTGGGGCATGAAGGTGTTCATGGCTCTGGCCCTGCCGGAGGATCACCCCTTCTGGCAGGCGGAGGAAGCACCCTATGCCCCGCCGGAGCGCTTCTGCGACGAGCAGGTGCGGCTGCTGCTCACCCGCGACGAAAAGAACCGGCAGGTGATCGCCTTCACCGCCGGGAACCATGCCACCGAGCACATGCACGAGGATGAGAAGTACGAGAAATTCGCCTATTCCACGAAGTTCGCCTTTTCGGTGATCAAGGAGGCCAGCACCCTGGGCAAGGGAGCCTTCGACAGCATGCTGGCGGTGAAGCGTGTGGGGAAGGATCTGTGGCATGGCCGCAGCGGCTGCGACACCTTCTCTGTGACAGAGGAAAAGGTGGTCTTCACCTGGCGGCCCATGGAGGGCGTGACCATCGACACGGAGCTGATTCCCGTCACGGGGCTGTGGCATGTGCGGCGACATGTAATTCATGCCGGCTGCGCCATCGAGGCAGCAGAAGCGGCCTTTGCTGTCTGCCGTGACAGAGCGGGCGACCGCCTGTGCGACCGTGTCCGCACCGCCTGCGAGGCGGAGGGCACCGCCGCCATTGCCCACGGGCCCTTCGGCACCTCCTGCATCTACGGCCTGAAGGGGTATGGCGGGGCGCAAATCGTTTACCCCGAGCCCAACACCAACCTGCTGGAGCCACGCACCGTGCTGCCCACACTGAAATGCACCCTGCAGCCCGGCGTGACAGAGCTTGTCTGCGCTGTCTACGCCGCCGAGGACGATGACAAACCGAAGACCATTCCGGAGGAGGTACTGCGGTATGCGGAATGATTTGAAGACCGTTTCTGATAAGGTAATCGAGAAATTTTCCCGCTCCGCCAAACTGGCGGCGGACATGGGCATTCTGCCCTACAAGAGCGAGCACGGCCAGTGGGTGGCCTCGCCCTACGACGGAAACAGCTGGTGGACTGGCGGCTTCTGGCCGGGATTGATGTGGCAGCTTTTCGCCATGACCGGTGACGCCTCCTTCCGGGAGGAGGCCCGCCGGGCGGAGGAGCTGCTGACGGCGGAATTCCGCAGCTTCCAGTTCCTGAACCATGACGTGGGCTTCATGTACCTGCTGTCCTGCGGGGCGGATTACAAGCTGACCGGCGACCTGCAGGCCAGAACCGACACCCTCCACGCAGCCAGCCTGCTGATGGGGCGCTTCAACCCGGCCGGCTACATCCGCGCCTGGAATCATCCGTCGCAGGCAGGCTATGCCATCATCGACTGCATGATGAACCTGTCGCTGCTGTTCTGGGCATCCCGTGAAACGGGCGATCCCCGCTTTGCCCATGTGGCAAGGATCCATGCGGACACCACCCTGCGGGAATTTATCCGAGAAAACGGCTCCTGCAGCCACATCATCGAGTTTGACCCCGAAACCGGCAAGCGTGTCAAGGAGCATCCCGGGCAGGGGTATGCCCTGGGCACCAGCTGGAGCCGCGGCCAGGCCTGGGGGCTGTACGGCTTCACCCTGGCCTACGCCAACACCGGCGACCGCCGCTACCTGGAGGCTGCCTGCCGGATTGCAGACTACTTTGTGGCCCACATCCGCGAGGACGGCCTGACGGACTGCGACTTCTGCCAGCCGAAGGACGAGGTGCGCATCGACAACATTGCCGGAGCCTGTGCCGCCTGCGGCCTGCAGGAGTTGGCTGCGCAGAGCAGGCATGAGGAGTACCGTTCGGCGGCAGAACGCCTGCTGGACGGGCTGATCGACCACTGCTGCGACTGGACGGACGCCAGCTGCGGCATTCTGACCCACTGCACCGCCAGCTATCACGATGACGGTGCGGGCCGTCACACCAACATCACCTATGGCGACTACTTCTTTGTGGAAGCCATTGCCCGGATGCTGGGGACGGATCCCATGCTCTGGCAATAATCAGAAAGGCGACTGATCCCCCTTTCTATAACAGGGATTTCCACACAATCGCAAAGTGCCTTGAATCCCTGTATGAGAGGCTGCTTCGCCATCCATGGCAGGCGCTTCCATATTCAATGTGAAAGCGTCTGCCCTTTTTCTTTTGCGCCCATGCAGCCATTTCTATCTGCATGAGCGCAAATTTTTATCGAGAAAATTCCGTTTATCCATTGACGCAGGCTGTGAAAGGCGATATAATAGTAATACGGTTCGCCATCCGTCCGTCTTAGCCGGCTGATGTCAAGGCGAGATGTGCGAGAGGAGGGATAACAGTGTCCGAGGTACGAGTCCGCGAGAATGAATCTTTGGAGAGCGCCCTGAAGCGCTTCAAGCGGCAGTGCGCCCGCAGCGGCGTCATTCAGGAAGTGCGCAAGCGCGAGCACTACGAGAAGCCCAGTGTGAAGCGCAAGAAGAAGGCAGAGGCTGCACGCAAGCGTAAGTATTGATCTTCGCAGGAATGCCCCTTCCCTGTATGGGAAGGAGATCGCAAGAGC
>CAMDVP010000041.1 GCA_945877525.1 uncultured Clostridia bacterium
TCAGGTATTCCAGATACTCCCGGTCGCGGCACATGGCCTTGCCGGGGGTGTCGGACACCTTGGCCACGGGGCGGCCGTTCACCGTCTGCAGCTTGATGACGATGTTCAGCGGCTCCTCGCAGGTGTCGTTGGAGCAGAAGGTGCCGATGCCGAAGGACACCTTCACCCGGTCCTTGAAATAGTCGTAGAGCTTTTGCGCCCGGTCGAAGTCCAGCCCGTCGCTGAACAGCAGCAGCTTTGTGCGGGGATCCACGCCGTATTTCCGGTAATGCGCAATCATCTTTTCGCCCCACTCGAAGGGGTCGCCGCTGTCGTGGCGCACGCCGGTATAGTTGTTCACCATGGCGCGGTTAAAGTCCAGCAGGAACAGGTCGGTGGTCACCGTGTCGGTCAGGGCAGTGCCGTTGTCCCCCCGGTATTCGTCGTACCAGTCCTCCATGGCGTAGTGGTTGGTGTAGGCCAGGGGGATGGAATCGATGCCCTGGTACATCTGCACAAACTCATGGGCATAGGTGCCGATGGGCTTCAGGCCGTATTTCATGGCGAGATACACGTTGGAGGTGCCCACGCAGCTGCCGGTTTCCGCGCTGAAGCGGCGCACTACCTCGTCCTCCCATTCCCGGGACAGCCGCCGGCGGCTTCCGAACTCGGCAAAGTTGAAGGTGTATTTCCCCGACTGGAAGTCGTGAATCTTCCGGTTCAGCTTCTCTTCCGCCGATGCCCGCAGCACCGCATAGTCATAACGCAGGCGGAAGTATACCTCGTTGACGATTTCCAGCAGGTAAATTTCAAACTGCATCGCGGAGAACAGTGGCCCCCGCACCACAATGCTCAATTCGCCCTGCTCGTTCAGCCCTGTGGTGACATATTCCCGGATGGGCCGCCACAGGCGCAGAAACTCCACATAGTCGTTCTTGATAAAGCGGATGGAGCGCAGGTAATCCAGTTCCTCCCGGGAAAAGCGCAGAGAGCAGAGGTGGTCGATCTGGGCGTTGATTTCCTCCAGCATCTCCGGGGTGAACACAACGCCCTCGTTGCGGCAACGGAAGTCATACTCCCCGGAAAGATTCGTATGCTTGTGGAAGATCACCTGATCCATGTTGAACTTGTACAGGTCGGTGTCCAGAAGCGAGGTGACAATGGGTTCCAGACGCATGGACATGCCTCCTTCTTAATCGGCTACGTCGATCTGGCAGCTGCGCAGGGTAGACAGGGCCGCCCGGTGGGATTCCGGCGTCACCCCAGCACAGCAGGCGGCGTCCACTGAAATGGGCGCTTCCGGGAAATGCGCCTTGAGAAGCAGCGCGTTGCTCACCACGCAAATGTCCGTGCAAAGCCCTGCCATCTCGATGGAAAAATCGTCGCCCCCCGCAGCTTTCTCAATCATTTCCGGCAGCGCCACGCTGCCGAAGGTGGGCTTTTCCACCGCCGTATAGTCCCGGCCCTGCAGGGCCCTGGCCACTTCGGCGTCCAGCTGCCAGCCCGCTGTGCCGCGGATGCAGTGGGGCACCGGCAGCTTTCTTCCCTCGGCGGTGGACAGATAGTTTTCTTCATGGGTATCCAGGGTCACCAGTACTTCGCCGTCAAAGCCGCGGATTTTCTCCGCCACCCACGGCACGATGGCCGCGGCCTCTGGCGTGCCCAGCGCGCCGTCCACAAAATCCTTCTGCATATCCACAATAATCAGAAAATGCTTCATCCGACCATTCCTCTCTTCCTTCGCCCTGCGCAAAACCGCCCCGCGGTTTCCCGCAGAGCGGCAGCGCTGTCATTCTTCCCCGGCCAGCCACTTTTCCACCGCGGCGGCGGCCTCGGCCTCGTCAGGGCCCTCGGCCAGCAGGGTCATGCTTTTCTGGTCGTCCAGTCCCAGGGATAAAAGCCCCAGCATGGACTTGGCGTTGACCAGCTTCTGCTCGTGTTCAATCATCACGCGGCTCTCATAGCGGCCGGTTATCTGCACCAGCTGCGCCGCAAGGGCCCGCGTCAGCGGCTTTCCGTCCGGAAAGGCAATGGGTTTGCGAATCATGTGCGTTCCTCCTTTCCCTCCCGCGCCACGGGCGGCAGCGTCAGGCGAATTTCATTGGCAATATCCATCAGGCGGCGCATACGGTGGTTTACGCCGCTCTTTCCCACAGGAGGCTCCATCAGCTGGCCCAGCTCAGCCAGACTCAGGGAGGTATGCTCCAGGCGCAGCCGGGCCATTTCCCGCAGGCCCGGCGGCAGGGTGAACAGCCCCCGCTGAATGGAAATCAGCTTAATGGCCTCAATCTGCCCGTCGGCGGCATTGAGCATGCGCTCGCTGTTATGCTCGTCGCAGTTGGAGGCCCGGTTGGCCCCGGCGCGCATCTGCTTGGTGATACGGATGTTCTCCATCTCCAGCACCGCATGGGTCGCGCCCATTAACGCCAGCATGTCGGTGATTTCCTGCGCGCCCTTGAGGTAGATCACATTCTGCCCCCGGCGGACATGCTCGTGCACCGGCAGGCCGGACTTTTCCAGCAGCCTTTCCAGGGTCTGGCGCAGGCTCTGATCCTCCGCCACCCATTCAAAGTGATAGCCCTTCTCCGGGCTTGTCACCGACCCGCAGCCCAGGAACGCCCCCCGCAGGAAGGCTCTGCGGCAGCACTGCCGGGTCATGGGGTGCCGGGGCGCGGTGCGCCGCAGGGCGATGTGTCCCTCCTCGTCCTGCTCCATCATGTGCAGGGCAAGCAGCAGCGTTTGGGAGTCCTGGTCGCCCAGGGTCAGCACGCAGCTGCGCCGTCCGCCCAGGCGGGTGTGCTGCACAAAATGCAGCCGCGCCGTAATGCCGAGCCTTGTGCGCAAAAGCAGGAAAATTCGTCGGGCCAGGGCGGCGTTTTCCACGCGGTAGGTCACCTGCACGCGGCCCAGGCCTCTGAGCGCCAGGCTCCCGGAGGTCTGGGTGAGGGCGCTGAGCTCGGACAGCATGCAGCACTCCTTCCCCAGGGGCAGGCGGATCAGCTCGTCCTTGGCCATGGATGAAAAGGACATGGCTTCTCCTTACTCGTCGGCCTCGGTGCCGTTTTTCCAGTGCGCCTGTTCGATTTCCAGGTCGCGGTGGTTCACGTCCACCGGGTAGTTTTCCTTTTGAAGTACGTCTCCGATGGCCTCCGCAATGGCCACGCTCCGATGCTGCCCGCCGGTGCAGCCCACGGCGATCATCAGCCTGTGCTTGCCCTCCTCCTGATAATGGGGCAAAAGGAAGTGCAGCATATCCGTGGTTTTGTCCATAAACTCCCGCGTAACGGGATGCTCCATCACGAAGCTGCGCACATCCTCGTCCAGGCCGCTGTGGCAGCCCAAGCCCTCGATATAGAACGGGTTAGGCAAAAAGCGCACGTCGTAGACCAGGTCGGCCTGCCGGGGCAGCCCGCGCTTGAAGCCGAAGGACATCACCTCAATGCGCATGGGCACGTTTTCCCCATCGGTCTGCACAATGGTCTGCAGCCTTTTCTGCAGCTGCTTGGGGCGCAGAGCGGAGGTGTCGATTACATAGTTGGCAATCTCCCGAAGAGGCTGCAGGCAGTCCCGCTCCATGGCGATGGCCTCAGTAAGGCTTACCTGGCTTGAAGCCAGGGGATGATCCCGGCGGCTTTCCTTGTAGCGGGTCACCAGCACGTCGTCGCTGGCCTCCATGAACAGGGTTTCAATCTGATGTCCCAGGGAGCGCGCCTCGCGGATCAGGCGGCTGAGGGCCTTCGCGTCGAAAAACTCGCCGCTGCGCACATCCATGGCAAGAGCCACCAGCTTGCAGTGCATGGCGGTGGTCTCGCAGATTTCCATGAACTTGACCATCATCATCGGCGGAAGGTTGTCCACACAGAAGGCTCCAAGGTCCTCCAGATACCGGGTGGCCGAGGTTTTTCCGGCGCCGCTCAGGCCGGTCAGCAGCAGGAAGCGCACATGAACCCCTCTCTTTCGTATAAAGCGCTCAGACACCAAGGGCCGGCGCGTCCTCACCCACAATGCGAACCTCCGGCTCCAGCCATATGCCCGTCCGGTCGTACACAGCGCGCTGCACCTGCGCCATCAGCTGCAGGAAATCCGCCGCCGTGCCTCCCAGATTGACCAGAAACCCGGCGTGCTTCTCGCTCACCTGTGCGCCGCCCACCCGCAGCCCTTTCAGGCCGCACTGGTCAATCAGCGCCGAGGCATAGCCGTTTGCCGGCCTCTTGAAGGTGCTGCCCGCGCTGGGCTGCTGCAGGGGCTGCTTTTCCGCCCGGCGGCGCTTGAGGTCAGCCATTTCGGCAAGGATGGCCTCCCGGTCTCCCTCCGCAAGGCGGAAGGTCACCCGGGTCACCACGGCGTTTTCCTCCATCAGCCGGGTGCGGCGGTGGGAAAACGCCATCTCCTCCGCCGTATAGGCAAAAGGCTCGCCCGCCATGGTCAGGCCCTCCACCCGCTCGGTCGCCTGGCCCAGCTCGCCGCCATAGGCTCCGGCATTCATGTAGATGCCGCCGCCCACCGTGCCGGGAATACCCCCCGCAAAGGCCAGGCCGGCCAGGCCTTTCTCCGCCGCCGCCAGGGCCGCGGAGGAGAGCAGCGCCCCCGCCCCTGTCCGGAGGATGCATCCATCCACCTCCACGCTGTTCATGACGCCGCACAGGCGAATCACCAGCCCGCGGATGCCTCCGTCCAGCACCAGCAGGTTGCTGCCCCGGCCCATCAGGGTCACAGGCACGCCCATGTCTGCGGCGCTTTCCAGCGCGACGCGCAGCTGCGCCTCGTCGGCGGGTTCCGCCATCAGATCAGCCGGGCCGCCCAGGCGCAGGGTGGTGTAGTCTGCCATGGATGCGTGGCGTGTCAGCCTCATGGACGGAGCGCGCTGAGAAAGGCGGCGCTCCAGGGCGGACATGTCTTGAAGATCAAGCATGGGACGAACCTCCTAATGGGTCTATTGTACAGCATTTTACCCGCTTCATCAAGCAAAAATCCGCCCAAAAGGGGCAAATCGGTTTCCGAAATTGCCCCGGTTTTCCCTGTCGGTTTTCACCAAAAAAGCAGCGCCGGGGCCATGCATGCCGGCGCTGTGCAAAGGATATGCCCGCCATCCGTCTTCATTCCACGATGGCCACGGCCTGCTCGGCGGGAAGCATGTCCCCCATTTCCACAGGGGTGGGCACGGGCTGCTCCGTCCGGCGCAGCGCTGCGTTCAGTTCCTTCAGGCGGTTGATTCTTCCCTGCACCCGCATACCCGTCAGCGCCCGGGAGCGGTAGCGGTCAAACAGCGCGCGCACCCCCATGGTCACGGGAATGGCCGCCCAGAACCCCGCCGCGGAGGCCACCGCGCCGCCCACCCCAAGGGCCGCGCCGGTTTTCACCATGCGGTAGGCGCCGTCCTTCATGCCGGTGGCAGTGGGCTTGCGCCCAAGGAGCACCTTTGTCCCTTCCGTCGCGGCAATCATTACAAAGGGCAGCGCGGAGCAAACCGAGCCCGTCAATTCCGTCATCAGCCCGGTTTCCTCCAGCAGCCCCGTCTCCACCGCCACCTCGTCCATATAGGTCAGCCCCGTGGCAATGGCGTCCACCACGGTGTCATGCTGGCGTTTTTTGTATTCCTTCACCATTTCCTGATAGGTTTTCATCCGCATATCTCCTTACAGGGTCACTTGAACAGGTTCAGCACCGTCACAATCACCCACGCGCCGGCGATAATGGCCGCCAGCACCGTGAGCTGCCGGATGATCCCCGTTTTGTCGTGCCTGTCCCGCCGGGAGGCCTTCTCGCTCTCGAGGGCCTTTTGCCGGCTTTCGATGGCGCTGAGGCGGCGATTCAGGTCGTCCAGCCGCCTGTCCGTGTCCCGCTCTCTTTCCTGCAGGGCGCTTTCCAGGGCCTGTACGTCGCTTCTTATGCACTGGGCGGCGCGGTCCTGCTCCCGCTGCAAATCCTCCAGGGATTTGCGCAGCCGTGCCTGATCCTCGCACAGCCCCTCGGCCACCAGCGTCATCTCGGAGGTAAACTGCTCCACCAGCTGCCCGGTGGTTTCCCCCTTCACTGCCCGCAGCGCGCTGTTCCACAGCTGCGCGGGCTTGCTGACGGTCTTGTCCTCCGACATGGTCATCCCTCCTTGCCATCCTTATTATACCACACCCGTCCCAAAGTGCAACTCGCCCCGCCCTCAATCCGCACCCCCGCAGCCGAATTGTCGTTCCTGCCTATCCAACGCAGCGCCCGGGTGTTTTCTTCCATGGCCGAATACTGTTCTCACCTAAAACGATTGCTTTGTCAAAGGCATACATTTCGCGCCTGCGGGCGCGACCAAAGGGCTTTCCGATCGCCCTTTGGAAACCTTCGGGGCCCGTTCCCTTATTGCTATGCATTCAATACAGCACAGTATGAAGCCCGCATTTTCGCGCTTGACTTCATCTCGTTCTTATGGTATGCTTGCACAGGAATGAAAACGTTACCGAAGATCTGACCGGCCTGCCCGCAGGCCGTGCTGCGGAGGCTCGTGCGCATGAAGATCTACACCATCAAGGACATCGCCCAGAAGGCCGGCGTCAGCGTGACCACCGTGTCCCGCGTGCTGAACCACCGCCCGGACGTGAACCGCGAAACCCGGGAAAAGGTGGAGCGCGTCATGGCCGCCTGCCATTTTGTGGGCAATGCCAACGCCCGCGGCCTCAAGCAGACCGAGGGCGACCTGGTGGCCATCATTGTCCGCGGCCATCAGAATCCCTTCCTTAACGCCCTGGCCGAGAGCATCCTTCAGCACACCAAGGACTGCAGGGCCACCTTCCTCACCGAGTTTATTGACGAGAAGGCCGATGAATTCCAGACGGCCCTGCGCCTTTTGCACGAGCGGAGGGTAAACGGCTTCATCTTCGTGGGCAGCCGCATCGACCAGCGCGCCCATGAGCTGTCCGGGCTTGATCTGCCCATGGTGTTCACAACCGTCAGCGCCCAGCAGGCAGGCCTGCCCAGTGCAGCCTCCGTGGCCATCGACGACAGGGCCATGGGCCGCCTGGCCGCCCAGGTGCTCCTGGAGCGCGGGCATCGGAAAATCGCCGTGTTCGGCGCCAGCCGCACCGGCAGCGACAGCCTGTCCCTGCGCTATCTCGGCGTGCGGGACGCCTTCACCGCCGCGGGGCTTTCCTTCGACGAAAGCCGCTATGTGGAAACCCGCTTCTCCCTGCGGGGCGCGTATGACAGTGCAAGGGCCTTCTTCGCCGTGAAGGGCGACACCACCGCCGTGTTCGCCATGAGCGACACCGTGGCCATGGGCGTGTGCCGCGCGCTGTCCGACATCGGCCGGCGCGTGCCGGAGGATGTAAGCGTCATCGGCTTTGACGGCACGGAAATGGGCAAATACTACACCCCGCGCCTTTCCACCATCGAGCAGCCCATCGAGGAGCTGGCCAGCCAAACCGTGCTGGTGCTCACCGACATGCTGGAGCACGGCGTGCCGCCCCGGCATGTAACCGTGGAAGCCACCCTGCGGCTGCGCGAATCCGTCCTGTGAACCCTGCGGGCCCGCGCCCGCTTTCTTTTCGACAGGTTTCGGAAACGATACCAACCCATGATTTTCAGCGAAAGGATGTATGCCTGATGCGTCAAAGCGGAATCCTGTTGCATATCTCCTCCCTGCCCGGGCCGGGAGGCATCGGCAGCATGGGCAAGGAAGCCTTTGCCTTTGCCGATTTTCTACGCGCCAGCGGCATGAGATTGTGGCAGGTGCTGCCCATGGGCCCCACCGGCTACGGCGAATCGCCCTACCAGTCCTCCAGCGTGTTCGCGGGCAACCCCATGCTCATCTCCTGCGCCCGTCTGCGGGAGGAGGGGCTGCTGACCTACGAGGACAGCGAGGAGTTTTCCCCTGAAACGCTGGATCAGGTGGATTTCCCCGCCGTGCGGGAGAACAAGGAAAAGCTGCTCCGCCGGTGCTTTGCGCAGTCGGAAAAGAAGCTGGCGAAGGAGCTGACCGACTTCATCCGTGAGAATCCCTGGGCGGAGGACTTCGCCCTGTTCACCGCGGTGAAGAAGCACTTCAGCGACCAGATGTGGACCCGCTGGCCCGACGAGGGCATCCGCCTGCGTCAAAAGGACGCTGTGGCCCGCTACCGCCGGGAGCTGGACGTGGAGGTGCGGTACCACCTGTTCTGCCAGTACCTGTTCCGGCGGCAGTGGTTCGCGCTGAAAAAATACTGCAACGGGCTGGGCATCAGGCTCTTTGGCGACATGCCCATCTACGTGGCAGAGGACAGCGCCGACACCTGGACACACCCGGAGGTGTTCCAGCTGGATAAAAACCGCGTGCCCAAGCGGGTAGCGGGCGTGCCGCCGGACTATTTTTCCGCCGACGGTCAGCTGTGGGGCAATCCCCTCTACCGCTGGACAAGCCTGCGCCTGCACGGCTACGGCTGGTGGGTGGAGCGCATGCGCGCCATGGCCGCCATGTACGATCTCATCCGCATCGATCACTTCATCGGCTTTGCCAATTACTACTCCATCCCCCACGGCGCGCCCAACGCAAGGGGCGGCAAATGGGTGGTAGGCCCCGGCAAGAGCCTGTTCCGCACCTTCAACAGGAAGCTCCCCGGCCTGCCCATCATCGCAGAGGATCTGGGCTGCCTCAGCCCCCGGGTGCAGCGCCTGCTGGATTATGTGGGCTATCCCGGCATGAAGGTGCTGACCTTCGCCTTTGGCGGCGGGGATGACAACGTTCACCTGCCGCAGAACTACCAGACCAACTGCGTGGCCTACACCGGCACCCACGATAACGACACCGTGCTGGGCTGGCTGGCCGCGCAGGATGAGAACACCGTGGCCCACGCCCGGCGGGTGCTGGGCTTTGACAGGCCCGAGGACGCGCCGGAGGCCTTCATCCGGGGCGTGATGGAATCCCGGGCGGATATCGCCGTCATTCCCATGCAGGACGCGCTGCATTTGGATGGCTCCGCCCGCATGAACCTGCCCGGCACCATCGGCGGCAACTGGCTGTGGCGCATGCTGCCCGGCAGCGACAGCGCCAAACTGGCCCGCCATCTCCGTGAACTCAACGACGCCACGCACAGGGGGACGAAAGCATGATGACCGCATCCGAACTGATCCAGAGAGCCGAAACCATCCTGCTCACCGCCGAGCATACCACCCTTGAAAGGGCCAGCGCCATTCAACTGCATACTGCCCTGTCCACAGCCGCCATGGAGGCTCTCACCCCCACCTGGGTGCGCTGCGAGGAAGAGCGCTTCCCCCGCCGCCAGGCCTACTACCTGTCCGCCGAATACCTGGTGGGCCGCATGGTGTACAACAACCTTTACTGCCTGGGCCTGCTGGACGAGGCCCGGAAGCTGCTGAGCGAGCGCGGCGTTGACCTGGCCGTGCTGGAGGACATTGAGGACGACGCCTTCGGCAACGGCGGTCTGGGCCGTCTGGCCGCCTGCTTCCTGGACAGCGCGGTAACCACAAACGTTCCCCTGACCGGCTACGGCCTGCGCTACCGCTACGGTCTGTTCAAGCAGAGCTTTGTGAACGGCCGCCAGCATGAGGAGCCCGACGACTGGGCCAGGTATGGCGACCCGTGGAGCATCCGCCGCCTGGATCAGGCGGTGGTGGTCTCCATGAAGACCGGCGATGTGCTGGCCGTGCCCTACGACATGCCCGTGATCGGTTATGGTGCGAAGAATATCGGCACCCTGCGGCTGTGGCAGTGCGAAAGCCTGCACGAAACCGACTTTCCCCTGTTCAACCAGCAGAAGTACGCCGCGGCCGCCGCCGACAAGAACCGCGCCGAGGACATCACCAAGTACCTCTACCCCAACGACAGCCGCCGCGAGGGCAAGCAGCTGCGCGTGAAGCAGCAGTACATGCTGGTGTCCGCCTCCCTGCAGGACATGCTTCGCGGCTACAAGCTGCGTCACGGCAATGATTTCTCCTTCTTCGCCGCCGAGCATGCCGTGCAGCTCAACGACACCCATCCCGTTATGGCTATTCCCGAGCTGATCCGTTTGCTGGGGTTGGAGGGCGTGCCCTTTGAAGATGCTTTCCTGATTGCCCGGGACAGCTGCGCCTATACCAACCACACCGTGATGCAGGAGGCCCTCGAAAAGTGGGACCTGACCCTGCTTGGCTCTGTGTGTCCGGAGATTGTGGCCATCATCCGCAAAATCGACGAGCGCTTCCGTGCCGAAATGGCCGAAAAGGGCACGGAGGTCGGCCCTCACCGCTGCATCATCTGGCCCGCGCCATGGAACAAGCGGATCAAGCAGGTACACATGGCCCAGCTGGCTGTCTACGCCACCCACGCCACCAACGGCGTGGCCGCCCTGCACACCGAAATCCTCAAGGACGACGTGTTTGCCGACTGGTACGCCCTGTATCCCGAGCGCTTCCAGAACAAGACCAACGGCATCACCCAGCGGCGCTGGCTGGGCCTGTGCAACCCCGAGCTGTCCGCGCTGATCGCCGGGAAGATCGGCGACGGGTTCCTCACCGACCTGTACCGCCTAGAGGAGCTGAAGCCCTTCATCGACGATGCGCTGTGCCGGGACTTCATCCGCGTCAAGGGCGAAAAGAAGCGCCAGCTGGCTGCGGAAATTGCCCGCAAGGAGGGCGTGACTCTCTCCCCCGACATGGTGTTCGACGTACAGGTGAAGCGCCTGCACGAGTACAAGCGCCAGCTGATGAACGCCCTGAGCATCCTGGCTATCTACTTCCTGCTCAAGGACGGCAAGCTGCCGGACTTCACCCCCACCGCCTTCATCTTCGGCGCGAAGGCCGCCCCGGGCTATGACCGGGCCAAGGCCATCATCCACTTCATCAACATGATTGCGGACATGGTGAACGCCGACCCCGATACCGGCAACAGGCTGAAGGTGGTGTTCGTGCAGAACTACAACTGCTCCTGGGCGGAAAAAATCATCCCCGCGGCAGATATCAGCGAGCAGATTTCCCCCGCCGGCACCGAGGCCAGCGGCACCGGCAACATGAAGCTGATGCTCAACGGCGCGGTGACCCTGGGCACCTTCGACGGCGCGAACGTCGAGATCGTCGAGCAGGCCGGCAGGGAGAACAACTACATCTTCGGCGCCACGGTGGACGAGCTGAACGCCATCAAGGCCACCTACAATCCCAAGGCTATCTATGCGGAAAACAGGCTGCTGGCCCGCTGCATGGACACGCTGGTGGACGGCACCTTCCCCGATGCGGACGGCATGCTGCGCGAATTGCACACCGCCCTGCTGGAGGGCGCCAGCTGGCACGCGCCGGATCACTACTTTGTGCTGAAGGATTTCGACTCCTACCTGGCCGCCAAGCTGCAGGCCAACCGTGATTTCAGTGACAGCCTGTCCTTCGCCCGCAAGTGCCTGATGAACGTGGCCTCCGCCGGCAAGTTTTCCTCCGACCGCACCATCGGCCAGTATGCCAGGGAGATTTGGAACGTCTGATTCTAATCCGTTTCAATAATCATATCCTTGTATGTGGCAAAAGGGTTTCGCCTCTGCGAAGGTTTGCAAAGGGCTTTGCGATTGCCCTTTGCAAACCTTCGCGCCGCATCCCTATATTCGTTTGGGATAAGTACAGTATTAATGAGTCTATCATAAGTATAGTCTGATACTATGTTGCATTAAGAACATGGCATTAAGGGAGCGGCCCCGAAGGTTTCCAAAGGGCGATCGGAAAGCCCTTTGGTCGCGCCCGCAGGCGCGAAACCTCTGCCCTTGGCAAAGCAATCATTTAAGCAAGAACAGTATGATACCATTTCACCAAAACACAGCAGTCCCCGGAGCGCCGATGCTCCGGGGACTGCTTTCTGTTTGACTGTATGCCGTTATTCCTCCGGCTTTTCCTCCTCGGCCGAGCCGTCCTGCCCGGCGCTTTCCTCCGGCAGCCTGGTCACCAAAGCGGATTCCACCCGGTGGTCCTCAATCTTCTCCACCTGAATGTGCAGCCCGCAGGCGTCCACCTCGGGGGTCGCGCCGTCCTGGGGAATAGTGGTGAACTGGCTGAAGATCAGCCCGCCCAGCGTATCATATTCCTCCTCCAGGGGAAGGGAAATGTCAAGGGCCTCGGCCACGTCCTCCAGGGGGGCGGAGCCGGAAATGCGCCAGGTGTCCTCGGTGAGGGGCACGATTTCCGCCACGGCCTCGCGGTCGGTTTCATCGTAGATGTTCCCGACGATTTCCTCCAGCAGGTCCTCCATGGTCACAATGCCGCTCATGCCGCCGTACTCGTCCACCACAATGGCCATGTGGATTTTCTTCTTCTGCATATCGCGGAACAGCGCGTCCGCCTGCACAGTTTCCGGCACAAAGTACGCCTCGCGGATCAGTTCCCGCAGGGGACGGGGCTGATCAGCCTGGGCGTTGAGCAGGAAGCTGCGGGTGCTCAGCACGCCGATAATGTCGTCCATGTCCTCGTCATAGACAGGAAAACGGCTCAGCCCAGACTCGCGGATGGTCTTGAGGATGGTCTGCTCGTCGTCTCCAATCCAGATGCTGGTCACGTTGGTGCGGTGGGTCATGACATCCTCGGCAGAGCGGTTGTTGAACTCGAAGATATTCTCGATCATTTCCTTCTCGGTTTCTTCGATGGCGCCGCTTTCGCCGCCCATGTCCACCATCATACGGATTTCTTCCTCGGTCACCTCCTCAGGCTCGGCATTGGGGTCAATGCCCATGAGGCGGAGAATGCCGTTGGTGCTGGCGGAAAGCAGCCATACGATAGGCTTGAAGGCCGCCGAGCAGAACCGCAATACTCCGCAGGAGATGCGGGCCATCTTCTCCGGGTGCTGCATGGCGATGCGCTTGGGCACCAGCTCGCCCAGCACCAGGGTGAAGTAGGACAGAATCAGGGTAATGGCCACCACGCACACCGCGTTGAGCGTGCCCGGATCCATGCCCACGCCCAGGGACACCAGCCATGCCGCCAGGCGGGAGGCAAACCTGTCCGCCGCAAAGGCCGAGCCCAGGAAGCCTGCCAGGGTGATGCACACCTGGATGGTCGAAAGGAAACGGTTGGGCGATTCCGCCAGTTGAAGAAGCTGCCCAGCCACCTTGTCGCCCTCCTCCGCGTCATGACGCAGCTTCACGTCGCTCAGCGAAAGCACGGCCACCTCCGTGGCGGCAAACCAGCCGTTGATCAGAATCAGGATCAGCTGAAGCAGCAGGGGACCTCCCCATGGGTCGGAAGACAAAACGATCACTCCTTATTCGATTGGGCAGCGGCGCTGCCTGCCTGCGTCCGCCAGCGGTATGGAAAAAGCGGACGCCCGGAAAACATTGAACCATACCATTATCCATTATATCACAGCTTCTTCCCGAAAGCAACGTGCAAAAACAGCCTCACCCCATCCATTGACAGCCGGGGCAAGATATGGTACCTTCATAGACGGCTTCAGGCCGGCGGAGGGGTCGGCTGCGGCCACGCCTTTTCATCCGAGTTGAAAGGAAGGAATGCACCATGCTGCATTTGCAGGAAATGATGGCCAGCCACGATGCGATGATTGACCGCCTGATGGCCGCGCAGGTTGCGGACAAGCAAAACCCCGACTTCGGCGGCTTTCTCCGGGGCGGCTTCATGTATGTCGAGCCCAGGGAGAGCGGCTTTCATCTGGCGGATCTGATCGTGGGCTATATCTGCCGCGAAAGCCGGCACTTCCACAGCGAAGCGGCGGCCGAGACCATCCGCCGCACCCTTGTCTACATGGAGCGCCATCAGCGCCCCGACGGATGCTTCGATCTGTCCAATTGTAACTTCGCCTCCCCGCCGGACACAGCCTTCATGACCAACGCTATCTTCAACGCCTGGTGGCTGATGGAAAAGCGCTGCGACGCGGAAACCGAATGGCTGAAGGAGCCCGTGCTTCGCTTTATCACCACCTGCGCAGAGGGCATTGCCGCCGGCGGCTTCCACACCCCCAACCACCGCTGGGCCATTGCCGCCTGTCTCAAGTGCGCCGCCAACGCCACCGGCCGCAGGGAGTTTTCCGACCGGGCCGACCAGTATCTGGCCGAGGGCCTGGATATCAACGAGGACGGCGAGTTTGCCGAGCGCAGCGCCGGCAATTACAACCAGGTCAACGACGACCAGATGCTCCGCCTGTTCATTGCCACTGGAGAAAAGCGCTTCCTGGAAGCCAGCCGCGCCAACCTGGAGATGATGTTCCACTACATCGACCCGGACGATTCCGTGTTCACCAACAACTCCACCCGTCAGGACAACGGCTGCAAGGTCTACCTGAACACCTACTACATCCTGTTCCTGCTCACGGGCTATTTCCTCAGGGACGCCAGGCTGGCCCGGGCGGCGGAATACATGTACCAGAAATCCCGCAGCCACGGCATTGTGCCCAACGGCATCGAGTGGCTGCTGCTCTACGACGGCCTGGACGGCTACGGCGCAGGCGAGCCCTTCGACCTGTCAGTGGTGGAGCATTACAGCCGGGTGTTCTCCGCCTCCCGCATCGCCCGGGTGCGCAGCGGCGCCTATTCCTGGACCCTGCTGGAGGACAAACCCAACTTCCTCTACTTCCAGAGCGGCGCGCTGACCCTGTACCTGGTGATCTACGCCAACCTGTGCGACCGCCGCCACTTCCTGGGCGAGAAGATTGAGGTCGTCCCCGGGGGCTATCAGATGAAGGCCCACGCTGCGGGCTGGTATTACAAGCCCTTCTGGCCCAACCTGCCCGACACCAGCGACTGGTGGGCCATGGACAACCCCCACACCCGCGAGCGGGTGGAGGGCGCGCCGCTGGACACCTGCGTGCGGGTAACCGACACCGGCGACGGCATTGACGTGGCCATGACCACCAGCGGCATTGACCGCCTGCCCTTCCGCCTGGAGGTGGGCGTGCTGCCCTGCCTGGTACGGGGCGAGCAGTTCATGCTGGAGGGCAAGGCAGGGGCCAGCATGATGCTGATGAACGGCGCGGTGGAATTGAGCAACCCGGCCGGCGACGTGATCACCCTGTCCCCCGGCTTCTGCGAGCATGGCATGATGGCCCGCAGCACCGGCGCCTACCCCCAGAGTCCTGATCACTTTACCCTCTACATGACCGATTTCACCCCCGTGGACAGGGTGCTGCACATCGGTACCCGTCCCTTTGAGCCCCGTGAGCTTCGCGGCAGCAGCAGCCGCTGAGCAACTTGCCCAGAATATGCCCATTTGCTCCCGTCTGTCCGGCGGGAGCTTTTTCTTTGGGAAAACTGCATCAAAAATGCGCCGCCCGCAGGCAGCGCATACACGGCTGATACTATTCTCAAATGAAAATGGCACAAGATACGAAGCGAGTTTTTCGTTCCGGCCAATGGGAATGGAACGAGACGCAGCAGCGCTACGGTGAGTGGAATGACCGGACGCCTGAATGGAAAAGGCGCGAGTAGATGTGTCAGTTGAATTTGAGAATAGTATAAAGGCAGCCTCAGCCGAGCCTTTCCGTCAGCATCAGGAAGGTCAGACCCTGGCCGTAGGCGGTGGGCTGTATGGGGATGGTGCGGTAGAAGTCCTGCGTCCAGCCCATGGGCGTGCCGTAGGAAACGCCCTGCACCGTGCCGTCCTCCGCCACCTGTGCCAGCACGCCGGAGAAGCCCCTCTCCCCCGCACGACGGCATGCATCGTCCAGCAGGCCCAGCCGTGCGCCCTTGAGCAAACCATAGGCAATCGCCGCGCTGGCGGAGGTTTCCAGATAACTGTCGGGATGATCCAGCAGGGTGTGCCACAGGCCGGTCTCCGCGTCCTGCAGCGCGGCAAGGGCCTCGCACTGCTCCTGCCAGGTAGCCAGAATCATGCTGCGAACAGGGCCTTCCGGCAGCCATTCGATGAAATCCACCGCGCCGGCGGTAAACCAGCTGTTGCCCCGAGCCCAGAAGGCTTCCCCGAAGTGGTGCCGCCCCTCAAAGCAGAAGCCATGAAACCACAGCCCGGTTTTCTGGCTGTGCAGGTATTTGATGTGCAGAAGGAACTGATACTCCGCC
>CAMDVP010000042.1 GCA_945877525.1 uncultured Clostridia bacterium
CCTTCGGCCCTCTCGACTCCCGTTTCGCGAGAGGTGGGGCAGGTTCCTTCTTTCGTTTTGCGTGTGCAAGGCCCAAGGGGCGCTGCCCCTTGAGAAACCCCGCCAGAGGGCGCTGCCCTCTGGACTCCCGGTCAGGGCGCTGCCCTGACAACCCGCGAAGGGCCTTCGGCCCTCTCGACTCCCGTTTCGCGAGAGGTGGGGCAGGTTCCTTCTTTCGCTTTGCGCGTGTTTATTTTCCGATACATTAGAGGTTTTGTCAAGAAGATCTGCGGGAAATGGTGGATTTATTTCCTTTTTATATAAAGGGAAACCCGCCGGATGGTCTCCGGCGGGCGTAAAAGGGCAATCTGTCTGAATCAGACCTTGAAGTTCACGGACTTGTCGCCCTGGTCGTTCTTGCCGAACACATAGTCGTTACCGGGCAGCACAGCATTGAGGATGATGCCCACCAGCGCGGCCACGGCCAGGCCGGACAGGCTGATCTGGATGCCGAACACGGTGAAGGCGATGGCACCGGCGTTGGAGAAGTTGATACCCAGGGCCAGGGCCATGATCAGCGCGGCGATGATAACGTTGCGGCTCTTGGTGAAGTCCACCTGGTTTTCCACCACGTTGCGCACGCCCACAGCGGAGATCATGCCGTAGAGGATCAGGCTCACGCCGCCGATGGTGGCGGTGGGCATGCAGGACACCAGCGCAGCAAACTTCGGGCAGAAGGAGAACAGCACAGCGATGATGGCCGCCAGGCGCACCACCTTGGGATCGTACACCTTGGTCAGGGCCAGCACGCCGGTGTTTTCACCGTAAGTGGTGTTGGCGGGAGCGCCGAACAGGGCCGCCATGGCGGTGGCCAGGCCGTCGCCCAGCAGGCTGCGGTGCAGGCCGGGATCAGCGATGAAGTTCTGCTCCACGGTGGAGGAGATGGCGCACATATCACCGATATGCTCAATGATGGTCGCCAGGGCGATGGGCATCATCATGGCGATGGCAGAGGCCAGCAGGCCGCCGTTCACGCCGTCGGTGGCGAAGGCGAACACGGTGTCCTTCAGTTCGAAGGGCAGGCCCACCCAGGCAGCGTCAGCCACCTTGGAGAAGTCCACCTGGCCGCACAGGGCCGCCACCACATAGGAGCCGACCACGCCCAGCAGGATGGGGATGATCTTGATCATGCCCTTGCCCCAGATGTTGCACACCACCACGATGGCCACGGCCAGCAGGGCGACAGGCCAGTTGGCAGCGCAGTTGTTGATGGCGGAGTTGGCCAGGGTGATGCCGATGCAGATGATGATGGGGCCAGTCACAATGGGCGGGAAGAACCGCATGACCTTGGAGGGGCCGAAGGCCTTGAACAGCCCGGACAGAATCACATACAGCAGACCCGCGCAGGCCACGCCCACGCCGGCGTAGGGAATCCAGTTCACAGCGGCGGCGCCCTCAGCCAGGCCGGCGTTGTAGTTGCTGACCAGGCTGTTCACGGCAAAGTAGCCGCCCAGGAACGCGAAAGAGGAGCCCAGGAACGCGGGCACCTTCCGCTTGGTAAGCAGGTGAAACAGCAGCGTGCCCAGTCCGGCAAACAGCAGCGTGGCGCTCACGCTCAGGCCGGTGAGGGTGGGCACCAGCACCGTCGCGCCGAACATGGCGAATACGTGCTGGAAGCCAAGGAGGAGCATCTTCGCGGGTGACTGTTTGGCATTGGTCATGGGTCGATTCCTTCCTTCCTCGTCCGTACATGTAACAATGATCTATGACAACCGGCGCAGGCCGGGCATCATCATGGGGTTACCTTGCGTTATACAGCGCCACGCCGTCGCCGCCGTCGATTTCCTCCAGCTGCACGCCGATGCGCTCGCTCTGGGCGGTGGGGACGTTCTTGCCCACATAGTCGGGGCGGATGGGCAGCTCCCGGTGGCCGCGGTCGATCAGCACGGCCAGGCGGATCTTTGCGGCACGGCCCTGATCCAGGATGGCGTCCATGGCGGCGCGGACGGTGCGGCCGGTGTGCAGCACATCGTCCACCAGCACCACTGTGCGCCCGGTCACATCCACGGGGAGGATCTGCCGCTCCACCTTTACCTCCCGGTGGGACAGATCGTCGCGGTACATGGCAATGTCCACCTCGCCCACGGGAATCTTCACATGCTCATACTGTTCGATAATATCCGCCAGCCGCTGGGCCAGGGGCACGCCCCTGCGGCGGATACCCACCAGCACCACGTTGTCCAGGGGAGCAAGCTGCTCCATGATTTCGTGGGCCATGCGGGTCAGCGCCCGCGCAATGCCCTCGCCGTTCATCAGCTGTGCCTTGGGAATTCCGCCTGCCATACCGGCACCTCCTTGCGCGACATAAAGAAAACGCCTTCTCCGCAGCAGGAAAAGGCGCACATTCGCACTATCATCTTTGATGTCTGCGTACCTTTCCAGCCTCGCGGTGCTGTCCTTAAAGGATTGCTCTGACAACCGTGGGGGAGTATAGCACGTTTTTGCCGATTTGTAAAGAGAATCTGAACGATTTCTCCAAAATTTCCGCAAAGTTCGCGCTTTTGCTTGACAGAGTGGGAATATTGTATTATTCTTGTATACAAAATGCAGACAATGTGCATTTTCTCTCTTCCTCAACGCCCAATGACAAGGAGCCGATCAGCCATGACCACCTCTCTGTTCCAACCGATGATGGAAAGCCGCCCTATCCGCGAGATCGCCTACGAGGTGCTGAAGCACGCGATCATCACCGGCGAAATTCCCGCCGGCGAGCGCATTGTGGAAACGGACTACGCCGAGCGCCTGCACATCAGCCGCACGCCCCTGCGGGAGGCGCTGCGCAAGCTGGAGCGCGACGGACTGGTGGAATATGTGCTGCGCCGGGGCGTGGTGGTGCGCGCCTTCACCATTGCCGATGTGGAGGAAATCTACACCATCCGCAACGCCCTGGAAATGCTGACCCTTCCGGCCATCATCCGCAACGCCACCGGGGAGGACATCGCCGGTCTGAAGGAGCGCCTGCGGGAGATGGACGAGGTGATGGCGCATGGGGACATTGAAACCCTGTCGCCCATGGCCCGGGCCTTCCATAGCCAGCTGACCGCTTTGTGCCGGCAAAACCGCATTCTGCGGGTGATCGAGGGGCAGGACGAGTTCATCACCCGCTTCTCCGCCATGGCCATCCGCCAGGAAAACCGCCGCACCCAGGCCCACGAGGAGCACTACAAGCTGGTGGAGTATGTGGAAAAGCGCGACCTGGAGCACCTGGAAAAGCTCATGCGCAAGCACATTGAGCGCAGCAAGGAAAACTGCCTTGCCGCCCTGGCCGCCCAGAAGCAGAATCGGAACGGGTGATTTGTGCCATGAAAGCAAATTATCATACCCACACCGTCCGCTGCCAGCACGCCATGGGCAGGGACGAGGACTATGTCCGCGCCGCGCTGGAGGCGGGCTTTGAAGAGCTGGGCTTTTCCGACCACATGCCCTGGCCCTTCGGAGGCGGGTTTGTCAGCAGCATCCGCATGGGCATGGCGGATTTGCCCGGATACATTGCTTCCGTACATAGGCTCCAGGGAGCATACGCCGGACGCATCCGCATCCGCCTGGGGCTGGAAAGCGAATATTTCCCCCGCTACCGCGACCACATGCTGCGGCTGCGGGACGGGGGGATTTCCTATTACATTCTCGGTCAGCACTATGCCGACAGCGAGGAGGACAACCCCTATGTGGGCATAGAATGCATGACCGACGAGGGCGTTCTGCGCTATGCGGAAAGCACGGTGCGGGCCATCCGCACGGGGCTGTTCTGCTATGTGGCGCACCCCGATCTGTTCATGCGCCACCGGGACGACGGAGAGTTTTCCCCTGCCTGCGAGCAGGCCACGGACATGATCTGCCAGGCTGCCCGAGAGGCGGACATGCCCCTTGAGTACAATCTGTTGGGGCTTCAAAGCGGCCTGCGGGGACACTTCCGCGGGTATCCGTCAAAGCCCTTCTGGCAGTACGCGAAAAAATATGACAATACGGTGATCCTTGGGACAGACGCCCACGACCCCGCGCTGCTGGCTGACACCTCCCTGTGGGAGACCGGTCGGGCCGAGGTCACCGGGATGGGCTACCGCCTGACGGAAAACCTGAAAATGGAGGAATAACCATGGACGGCAAGTGGGATCTTTCTTTCCTGTACACAAGCTTTGAGGACGAAGCTTTTTTGCGGGACATGGCCGCCCTGCCCGGGGCCATCCGGACCCAGCGGGACATTCTGGAGGACAAATCGCTGGATGACCTGGCCCGGCTGGAAAAGCTGGTGCAGGCCGGTGAGAGTCTCAGCGCCCTGGCCGACCGCCTGGGCAGCTTCATCTTCCTTACCCAGGCCGTGGACGCGGAAAACGAGCGCGCCAACCTGTACGGCGACAAGTTCTCCCTGCTCATGAACGACGCCCGGCTGGTGGATTCCGACATCACCCGCTATGTGGGAAGCGTTGCCAACCTGGAGGAACTGATTACCACCTCCGGCGTGCTGCAGCCGGTGGCCTTCTTCCTGCGGGAAATGGCGGACAACTGCCGCCACACCATCGCCCCCGAATTGGAGCCTTGGATGCTGGAAATGAGTCTGTCCGGCGGACACGCCTTCAGCCAGCTGCGGGACAAGCTGGATTCCACCCATACCGTGGAATATCGCGGTCAGTCCCTGCCCCTGCCTGCGGTGCGGGGCATGGCCTATGACCCGGACGCCTCTGTCCGCAAGGACGCCTACGAGGCGGAGCTGGCCTCCTACCGCAAGATCGAGCTGCCCATGAGCTACTGCCTGAACAGCGTTAAGCAGGAGGCCCGCACCCTGGCCAAGGCGAAGCACTTCGACTCTGTGCTGGACATGACCCTTCACGACAGCCGCATGGATCGCGCGACCCTGGACGCCATGCTGGGCGCGATGCAGGAATATCTGCCCCATTTCCGCCGCTACCTGCGGGCCAAGGCCAGGCTGCTGGGCCATGAAAACGGCCTGCCCTTCTACGACCTGTTTGCCCCGGTGGGCAAGGCCGTGCGCACCTACACCATCGACGAGGCCAAGGCTAAGCTGATGGAGGAGCTGGGCAAGTTCAATCCGGAAATGGCCGTCTTCGTGGGCCATGCCTTCGCGAATCGGTGGATTGACCTGTATCCCCGGGAGGGAAAGACCGGTGGCGCCTTCTGCTCCGGGGTGCACTATGCCGACCGCAGCCTGGTCATGACCAATTTCCAGGGCAGCTTCTCGGATGTGAGCACCATTGCCCATGAGCTGGGCCATGCCTGGCACAACCGCTGTATGGCCGGTCTGCCCTACCTGGCCACCGACACGCCCATGCCCCTGGCGGAAACGGCCTCCATCTTCAACGAGACTATTCTGGCTCATCAGGTGCTGAAAACCGCGGCCCCCGAGGAGCAGCTGACCCTGCTGGACGCCACGCTGACCGAATCCACCCAGACCATTGTGGATATTCTCAGCCGCTACCTGTTTGAAACAGAGGTCATCGACACCCGCGCCGATCACGCCATGACGGTGGATGAACTGAAGGACGCCATGCTCCGCGCCCAGGACGCCACCTACGGCGACGGGCTGGATCCCGAGAAGCGGCACCCCTACATGTGGGCCTGCAAGAGCCACTACTATTCCTCCGGCCTGAACTTCTACAATTTCCCTTACGCCTTTGGCGAGCTGTTCGGCAAGGGTGTGTTCGCCCTGTACCTCAAGGAGGGCTCCGCCTTTGTGCCGGCCTATAACCGGCTGCTGCGCTCCTGCGGCTCTGCGCCGGTGGCGGAGGTAGCCGCCAGCGTGGGCATCGACGTGCGCAACCGCGACTTCTGGCGTGCCAGCCTGGAGGTTATCAAAGATGAAATCGACCGCTTCTGCGCCCTGTGCGAGCGGTAAGACATCATCCTCTTTTCCCTGTACGACAGAGGACTCCGCAGTGTGTGCGGAGCCCTTTTTTGATGCTTTATACTATTCTCAAATGAAAAATTCGCTTCGTATCTTGTGCCAGTTGAATTTGAGAATAGTATTACAGGATGTGGCAGCATTCCTTGAGCTGCCGGGCCAGGCGGTAGGCGAAATCCTTGATTTCCAGCTCGCTGGGGTTTTCCTGCCTGCGCCAGGCGGCGATGCGTGCCGTAGGGGGAACCTGCATGGGCACCAGCTGGGCGGCTTCCAGCAGATTCGCCATCTCTTCGCACACCTCCAGCAGGGCCTCTGTGTTCAGATGCCTGTAAGCAAAGCCGTCCTGATTGCCGTCGGCAAGCAGCTCTGCCGCCTTTTTCAGGGAAGCCGCCGCCTGCTGCTCACGGTTGGGCTTTTCCGGCACCAGGGCATGCAGGTCGCGGTTGCGGAAGCAGCCCACCATGGCCGCGGCAATGGCGGGATCGCGCACAGTGCCGTCCTCATAGAAAATGCCGTGCACATCGTTCCAGTAGCCGTCAATCATCAGGCAGAATACATACCATGGAATGTCCCGCTCGTCCAGGGCCTGAATGACCGTATCATACGGGTTGGCCCTTGCGATGCAGCAGGTTTCGTTGTTGATGACGGGCTTGCCGTACTTCCGTCCCACGGACAGGGCCAGCTCCGCCATGTCCGTCACGCCCTTCAGGGTGGTGGAATAGTCGTGGTAGGACAGCACATCCACCAGGTCGGCCGTGCTTTCCATATCCACCGCCAGCCAGTTGCCCACAGTTATGGCATTCACCGGGTCCAGGGACTTCACATAGGCGCAGAAGTGCCGCACAAAGGCCCAGATCTTCGCGTACCAGCCGTCCTTGACCTCCTGGCTGGGGGCATCCAGAATCAGTCTGTTGCATGGCGGCTCGTTCATCACATCCCACATGATCAGGCCCGGCTCATCCTTCACGCCCTCCACCACGGCCTGAACGAAGGCCTCGCCCTCCGGCAGAAAGAGCTCCTCCAGAATGGCGGGGTCAATGTCGTTGCCGTTGAACAGGATGGGCATCACGCTCACCCCCTCGCTGTGGCACACGCGGATATACCGCCGCAGCGCATCCACATAGCCCTCGCCCTCCCGGGCATAGTCCTTGTAGGACAGCCAGGTGCGCACGCTGTTCACGCCAAGGCGCCTGCCATAGCCCAGGTGGCGGCGCAGCGCAGCCTCGTCCCGCTCAAAAAAGTGGTTCACGCCCTTGACAAAGGAATAATCCTGCAATGGTTTCATGGTGTTTTCCTCCCTGTATCGGTGTGCCCGTCGTTGGCTGCGTTCAGCCTCTTTGCCTGTCAGTATACGCTCTTTTCCCGTGCGGCGCAACTGTTTGCCCCGCTTTTGCGCATGCCGGGGCAAAGAAAACCCACCCTGTGCATTCCCGGCCTTTTTCGTCAGGGCAGGCCGCGGCAGGTCAGGCAGCGCGGAGCGTATCTATCCGGCTGTGCCGGCAGTCATTCACAGAAAATTCGCAATCCGTATGCAGAACGTTCACGATTCCCGCATTGTTTCTAAGCCTCGTCTAAGGTAAATCTGCTATGCTGATGCAACCTGGTGGCAAATAGGTGATCGAAGGAGGTATTGACCTTGATTGAAGTCAGACACCTGACAAAGCGTTACGGGAATCATATGGCTGTGTCCGATCTGTCCTTCAAAATCGAAAAGGGCGTGATCTACGGCCTGCTTGGCCCGAATGGCGCCGGCAAATCGACAACCATGAACATCATCACCGGCTGCTTGGGCGCAACGGAAGGCGATGTGCTGATCGGGGGGCATTCCATCACAGAGGAGCCCAAGGAGGCCAAGAGGCTCATCGGATATTTGCCGGAGCAGCCGCCGCTGTATATGGACATGACCCCGAAGGAATATCTTCGTTTCGTCATGGCTGCGAAGAATCTGCCCGTCAAGGGCAGGGACGGGGAGCTGGACTCCGTCATGGAAAAAACCCGCATTGCCGAAATGCAGAACAATCTGATCCGCAACCTGTCCAAGGGCTACCGGCAAAGGGTGGGCATTGCGCAGGCGCTGCTGGGAAACCCGGAAATCATCATCCTGGACGAACCGACGGTCGGCCTGGACCCGGCCCAGATTATCGAAATCCGTGACCTGATCAAGGAGCTGGGACGGGAGCATACGGTCATCCTGTCCAGTCATATTCTGAGCGAGGTTCAGGCAGTATGCGACGCCATCATGATTATCAGCAAGGGACATCTGATCGCCAGCGA
The DNA here is from genome assembly GCA_945877525.1 of uncultured Clostridia bacterium. Lineage (GTDB taxonomy): Bacteria > Bacillota > Clostridia > Christensenellales > Aristaeellaceae > UBA11524. The sequence continues at coordinate 8,168 of CAMDVP010000042.1, forward strand.
CACGGCCGAGAACCTGACGGCCATGCTGGCGGGCACCACCACGCTGAGGCTGGAGGCGGCGGCAAACGAATCCTCCGTGCGGGCGGTGCTGGATCATGTTGATGGCATTGAGGATCTGCATATGATGCAAAGCAGTGGTGATGCAACAACCGTCGAGCTGAAGCCTGAAGAAAACACGGACATCCGCGCCAGGGTATTCCACGCCTTTGCGAAGTCTGATATTGCGCTCCTTGAAATGACGTCTGTCCGCGCCAGCCTGGAGGATGTGTTCCTTGAGCTGACGCAGCAGGAGCCGCTACAGGAGGCTGCACCCCAGGACCAGCAGGAAAGCGATGATAAGAGAAAGGAGGACGCCTAATGATTGCGGTATTCAAGCGGGAGCTGAATGGGTATTACAAATCAGTCACCGGGTATCTGCTGGCAGCCGTACTGCTGATTTTTGCCGGTATCTACTGCATGGTTTATAATCTGAGCGGGTACTGTGCCAACTTCGAGTATGTGCTGGATGCCATGTCCTTCATTTTCCTGATTGCCGTGCCGATCATTTCCATGCGCACACTTGCGGAGGAGAAAAAATCAAAGACGGATCAGCTGCTTTATTCGCTGCCCATCAGCATGACGAGCGTTGTGATCGGCAAGTATCTTGCTATGCTGGTTGTGCTGGCGGTGCCCATGGCCATCATGGCCCTGTATCCTGTCATTCTGTCGCAATTCGGCGCCGTTTCGTTCGCAACGGCCTACGGCGCGCTGATTGCGTTTTTCCTTCTTGGAGGTTGTCTGCTGTCCATTGGCCTGTTTATTTCCTCCATCACGGAAAGTCAGGTGGCGGCAGCGGTCATCACGCTGGTTACCATGCTTTTGCTTTATTTTATGAGCGGTCTGGCCGGCTATGTGTCCAGCGAAAGCTCGTCGTCTCTGATTGCGCTGGGCATTCTGGTGCTGCTGTTTGCCGTTCTGCTCTACTACATGTCGAAGAACATGCTTGTTTCCCTGGCCGTGGCAATCGTTGGCATCGGTGCGCTGATGCTGTGGTATCAGGCGGACAGCCCGGCGTTTTCGGGGCTGTTTGCGGAAATTATGAACAGCATCAGCGTGTTTGACCGTTTTGATTCCTTTGTCGACGGCGTATTTGACCTGACGGCAATCGTTTATTACGCGTCCATCAGCGGCGTGTTTGTGTTCCTTACCGTTCAGGCCATGGAGAAGCGGAGGTGGAGTGAATGAATGCCAGGAAAAAGCCGGGGAAATTCGCTCTGAAAAGAATGTTTGGCGAACGTTTCCGCGCCGGCAGCTACGCTACTTTTGCCTCGGCCATTGTGGTTGCGATTGCCGTGATGGTCAATCTGTTCGTTTCCAGCCTTCCTTCCTCGGCAACGCAATTCGATCTGACCAGCAACAGCATTTACAGCCTTTCCGCCCAGACAAAGCAGATTGCAGCCATGCTGGACAAGGATGTAACGCTCTATCTTCTGGCCTCCTCCGGCAGTGAGGACAGCTCTGTTCAGCGCCTGCTGAATTTCTATGCTGGGCTGTCCGGCCACATTCGGGTAGAGGCGGTTGACCCCGCGGCAAAGCCCACCTTCCTGGACAATTATGATCTTGACACCTCGCGCCTCTATCAGAACAGCGTGATTGTCCAGTGCGGCGACCGCTATCGCCTGGTTTCCTATAACGATATTTATGTCACGGAATACAGCATGGACTACTATTCCTATAACTATACCTCTACCACCACCTTCCGGGGAGAAAACGCCCTGACCAACGCCATCCACTATGTCTCCAGCGATACGCTGCCCAAGGTGTATGTGGTCAGCGGCCATGGAGAGACGGAACTGGACGAGCGGATTACCTCCATGCTGAAGCAGGACAATTTTGATTATGAAACCATTTCCCTACTCAGCCTTGAAGCCATTCCGGAGGACGCCTCGGCCCTGGTCATCAACGCGCCGACCAGCGACCTGAGCGAAGATGAAGCGGCGCTTTTGACCGAGTACCTGTCAGGCGGCGGCAATGTTGTGCTGATGACCGGGTATATCGCAGCCGGCGAGATGACCAACCTGCTGAAGGTTACCTCTGCCATGGGGCTGACCGCGGAGGAAGGCATCGTCATTGAGGGCGACCGGAACATGCGTCTGGCCCGGTATCCGCACTATCTGCTCCCCACCATCGGCGAGCACGACATCACCTCCGCCCTGTCCGGCAGCGGATATTTCATTCTTGCTCCGCTTGCCCAGCCGATTGCGGAGGTTGACGGGACAAGCGCCCAGATCACCTGGCTGCTGACAACCTCGGACAGTTCCTACGCCAAGCAGAAGGCCCTGCAAATGACAACCACCGAGAAGGAGGACGGGGACGCGGACGGCCCCTTCCATGTGGGCGCTGTCTCGGAGCTGAGCGGCAAGCTGTTCTGGATTACCTCCGACGCCATGCTGAACAACAACGTGGATAATGCCGTATCCGGCGCGAACAGCGATCTGTTCATGAACGCTCTGAACTGGATGAGCGGCCAGGGGGACAGCATCTCCATCCGGGCCAAGTCCATGGATCGGGTTACGCTGACGGTGCCCCAGTCCTCGGCGACGATGTGGACGATCATCATGATCGGCGTCATCCCTGCCGTGCTTGTGGGTACGGGTGTGATCATCGTGATAAGGAGGAAGCGCCGTTGAAACGTTCAGTCAAATCCCTTGCGTTACTGTTGGTTCTCTGTCTTTTTGTCGGCGGGTACGTTCTGGCGCAGCATTTGAACCAGGATACCGCGCAGGTCAGTCAGACGGAGGGCAGCTTTGCGCTGACTGAGCATACCGCCGATGAAATCAGCAGCTTGCAATACACCAGGAGCGAAGTAGACTATCACTTTATCCATGCCGGGGGAGAGGAATGGCAGCTGGCGGATAACGCAGCCTTCCCGCTGGATGCGGACGCCGTTCAGACGATGGCTGATAAGCTTGTGTCGATGAAGGGTGTGCGAAAGCTGACAGACGGCATCGTGCTATCTGATTACGGCCTGGATACGCCTGCCTTCACGGTTACCGTCAACTGGTCTGACGGAAGCAGCACCTGCTATGCCATGGGAAATGCCACGCCCTTTGACGATGGGTATTACCTCAATCTGGACGGCGACGGCAGCACCATCTATGTCATCAGCACCTCGCTGACCAGCATTTTCAGCAAGACGATGAATTCCCTTGCCGTGAAGGAGACAATTCCTTCAGCCGACAATGTTACGCGGATTGTTATTGGAAACGTGCTGGACGCCACCTGGCAGGAAACCAGCACAACCATCGATCCCGATCAGCATTGGTATGATACGGCAACCGGCGCAGCGCTGGATGATGAGAAGATCAACAGCCTGATTACAACAGCCAATTCACTCAGCTTTGCGTCTGTCAGCAACGCGTCACCCACGGCGGAGGAGCTGGAGGAATACCATCTGACGGAAGACGCGCAGACGGTGATCACGCTCTATTCCGGCGACGAGGCTCAGCGCATGCTGCGGCTTGGCGCTGACACGGGCAGCAGCAGCTACTATGCCATGCTTCCTGACTCCGGGATTGTCTACACCATGAGCAGCACCAATGTCAACACCCTGCTGAATACGCAGGCAGACGACCTGGCCAACCGAGCGCTGATACCGCTGGACTATGCGTATCTGGCACAGGCTGATTTTTCCGGAGACGGCATTGCGTTCACACTGGTTCCGCAGCCCCCCGTCGAGGAGGAAGAGGCTGAATCCGATGAGGAATCTGCTTCCGGCAGCGAGGATCCGGGTGAAGCCATCTGGGAACAGGTGCAAAGCCTGACCCTCACTGATCTTTACGAAATGCATGAAGGAACGGAGCTGCTTACTATCCGGGCCGACAGTGTCAACGGAATGAGCCGGACGCTGACCATTTCCACCTATGATGTGGACAATTATCAGGTCAGTGTTGACGGCGCCGCGGCAGGGCTGGTTTCCGCCGACGGTGTGGACAAGCTGATCAGAACGCTAAAGAATATGAAGTAAAACAATGCGGCTCATGGTGCCCCGCAAGGCCCATGAGCCGCTTCCTTTATGCATTGGGCAGTTTCACAACAATTCGGAAGGTATGCTCATCCGGGTATATGGCTTCTATTCGTCCGCGGTGCAGCGCCGCAATGCTGCCTGCTGCCGAAAGGCCGATTCCGCAGCCCATGTCCCCTTCCTGCCGTGCAATTCCGCCGCGGTGGAACCTGGCAAACAGTTGCTCCGGAGGGCAGTTCGGAAGCGATACAACCTGATTTTCGCACACCAGCCGGATCGCCTTGTGCTCGCAGGAAAGCTTCATGACGACCTGCGTGTCAGGCTGAGCATATCGCGCCGCATTGTCCAGCAGAATGTGAATCAGCTGTACCAGCGCTTCCTGATAGCCCCGGATGTTCCTTGCGCCGGGAGCCTCGAGACGAAGGGTCAGCCCGCGATGGGCAAGCAGCTCCTGCATATCCTCCGAAACATTTTGGATGATTGCAGCAAGATCAACCGGGCCTGCCTTGCCGCGCAACGCCTGCTCGTCCATCCTCTCCAGCAGAAGCAGCTGCGCGATCAGGTGGTTCAGGCGCAGCGCCTGATGGTGAATGTTCCGGCTCCATTTGGTTTCGCCGCACATCAGCTCCATGGCTTCAATGTTGGACTGGATCACAGCCACCGGCGTTTTCATTTCGTGGCTTGCATTGGTGATGAACTGGCGCTCACGCTCCTGCGACGCAAGGTTGGCCCGTGCGGCATGCGCCGCGATTGGCTGCAGAATCAGGAACATCAGCGCCAGGCAGAGCATGCCGATCATGCAGGCGCTGCGCAGCATGGAATACAGCGCCTGCATCTGAACGGAATTGTCAAGCAGAATGATCCTCGTTTCATCCGCCCCGGAGGTTAGTCCGAACTTGTAGATGCCAACCTTGCCGCGCTCCTTCCCGGAGGACAGAATATTCTCGACCATGGACGTCAAATCCAACCGGTCCGGTTCGGAAATGCCGCGGATATCCTGCCGAAGAATCAGCCCCTCCGCGCTCACTGAGAGATCGCAGAATCCGGCGGGAGCCATGCGTGTCTCCGGCTGATAGCCAAACATGGGCGGAGCGGCCAGCACAACAAATTCCCGGGTGTCCTTCAGCATCTGATTGATAAAGTCATCGGCATCACGCTCCAGCTGTATATAGCTCATGAGCACGATACCGCCGATAATCAGCACCAGCAGAATCGTAAACGCCAGCATGGCATTGACAATAAACCGACGCCTGAACTGCTTCATGAGAGGATCCTCTCCAGGGTATACCCGATGCCTCTTCTGGAGCGGATGGCAATATCCGCATCCAGTGCCGTCAGCTTTTTGCGAAGGTAGGAAATGTAAACCCATACTGTGCCGACTTCAGCATCGCTGTCCATATCCCATACCCTTTCCAGCAGCGTTTCGGCGGAAAAGTAGATTCCGCTGTTGCGCATCAGCAAAGCCATCAGGCTCATTTCCAGTCTGCTGAGCGGCTCTGACCGGCCGCCGCAAATCAGCGTGCCGGTACCCTCGTCCAGCTGGACATGGCCCAGCGACAAACGCGCAGAGGCAAGCACCGGCCCACGTATCATGGCGCGGATCCGGGCCAGCAGCTCGGTCATGGCAAAGGGCTTGGGCAGATAATCGTCCGCCCCTGCGTCCAGACCGGCCACCCGGTCATCAACCTCACCCCGGGCAGACAGCAGAAGCACAGGCGTCGGATCTCCCTTCGCGCGCAGCGCGCGAAGCACCGATATGCCATCCATCCCCGGCATCATAATGTCCAGGAGCAGGCCGTCAAAGCGCTCCCGGCAGGCCGTATTCAGCGCAGCCAATCCGTTGGCGGCAGTTTCCACCTCATAGTGATGATAGGTCAGCACGTCAACAATTGCGTCGAGCATGGCCGCTTCGTCCTCAGCGACAAGTAACCGCAAAGCCATCACCTCGTCTGTATTGTAATGTACATTACAGGCAAGTCAAGGCGGAACAGCTACTTTTCACAAGCTGTTCACAGGAGGGACACAGTTTCCCGTGGCCCCGCCGGCAAAGGCGATTGCTGTCGGCGGCCCTGCCGTGGGATTCTGACCGATTTTGGGGCCGGCAGCGCCTTCCCCTTTCCCTGGGGAAGCCTTTTTTCGCAAAAATCCACATACCCTTTACTCAGGGAGGGATGCGCATGCTTCCAATGCTGATGATGCTGAAGGAATGCCTGTTTTTCCTGGGATATGTCACAGGCCGGTCGCAGTTTCCCAGGGCTTTCACCCGGCAGGAGGAGGAGGACTGCCTGCGCCGCCTGGCGGAGGGCGACGAGCAGGCCCGGGAGGAGCTGATTACCCACAACCTGCGCCTGGTGTCCCACATTGCGCGAAAATATCAGGTACCGGGCTTCGGGCAGGACGACCTGATTTCCATCGGAGTCATCGGGCTGATCAAGGCGGTAAACAGCTTCCGGCCCGGCACAGGAACGTCGCTGGGCACCTACGCGGCCCGGTGTATTGAAAATGAAATCCTGATGACCCTGCGCGCTTCCCGCAAGCGCCGCGGGGACGTTTCCCTGTCCGAGCCCATCGGAACCGACGGCGAGGGCAACGACATCACCTTCATGGATGTGCTGGGTACCGATCAGGACGAACTGGAGGAAACGGTGATCCGCCGCGTTACGCTGGAAAAAATCCACCGGGTGCTGTCCCGCCTTCCCGCCCGGGAACGGCTGGTGCTGGAAATGCGCTACGGCCTGACAGACGGCACAGCGCATCCTCAGCATGAGATTGCCCGGCTGCTGGGCATTTCACGAAGCTATGTATCGCGGGTGGAAAAACACGCGGTAACACTTCTGCGCCAGGCGCTGGAGGAAAGGTGAGCATTTGCATTTCTCCGGCAAACGTGCTATCATGAGGGACGAATCAAGCGGGCCTTCAGGCCCGGGCAGAACGAAAGGAAGAACAAGCCATGCGCATTGCTCTGATCAACGAAAACAGCCAGGCGGCCAAGAACGCCATGATCGAGGCGTCCCTGAGGAAGGTTGTGGAGCCCATGGGCCACACCGTGGTGAACTACGGCATGTATACCGCCGAGGACGCCTGCCAGCTGACCTATGTCAAGTGCGGCCTGCTGGCCTCCATCCTGCTGACGTCCGGCGCGGCGGACTATGTGGTGACCGGCTGCGGCACCGGCGAAGGCGCCATGCTCGCCTGCAACAGCTTCCCCGGCGTTTTGTGCGGCCACCTTGTCGATCCTTCCGACGGATATATGTTTGCCCAGATCAACGACGGAAACTGCGTGGCCCTGCCCTTTGCCAAGGGCTTCGGCTGGGGCGCCGAGCTGAACCTGGAGATGATCTTCCAGCAGCTGTTCGGCTTTGGTCACGGGAACGGCTATCCCAAGGAGCGGGTGGTGCCCGAGCAGCGCAACAAGAAGATTCTGGATAGCGTGAAGGCCATCACCTACCGCCCGCTGATCGACATTCTCCACGATATCGACCAGGATTTCCTGCGGGAAACCATCAGCGGCGAGCACTTCGCTGAATATTTCTACCCCGCCTGCAGGGACGAGGCCATTGCCGCATACCTGCAGCAGCTGTAAGGGCAACGAACAAGGGATGCTTTCCGTTTCGGAGAGCATCCCTCAGGGTGTCAAAAAAGTGGCTGCGGCCACTTTTTTGAGAAGGAGGATCGCT
>CAMDVP010000043.1 GCA_945877525.1 uncultured Clostridia bacterium
CCACCCCAGAGGGCGCAAGGGACTATCTGGTGCCCAGCCGCGTGCATCCCGGCACGTTCTATGCCCTGCCCCAGAGCCCGCAAATCTTCAAGCAGCTGCTGATGGTGGGCGGCATTGACCGGTATTATCAGGTGGCCCGGTGCTTCCGGGACGAGGACCTGCGCGCCGACCGCCAGCCGGAGTTCACCCAGGTGGATATGGAGATGTCCTTTGTGGACCAGGAGGATATTCTGCGTCACCTGGAAAAGCTGTTCAAGCATGTTTTTGCCGGCACCATGGGGCGGGAAGTTGACTACGATTTCCCACGCCTGACGTGGCAGGAAAGCATGAATCTCTACGGCTGCGACAAGCCTGATCTGCGCTTCGGCATGCCCATCCGGGATGTGACGGCGCTGGCTTCTCGCTGCTCCTTCTCCGTGTTCCGCAAGGTGGCGGATATGGGCGGCAAGGTGCGTGCCCTCAACTGCAAGGGCTGCGCGGAGAAATTTACCCGCACCACCATCGAAAACCTGACCGACCATGCCCTCAAGTGCGGAGCCAAGGGCATGGCATGGATTCTCATCCATGAGAACGGCGAGATCAATTCCATCCTCCAGAAATACTTCACCCGCGACCAGTGGGCCGAGCTGCTCCGGGCGCTGGACGCGGAGGACGGCGACTTCATCCTGTTCTGCGCGGACAAGTTCGACGTGGTTTGCCGCACCCTGTGCGCCCTGCGGCTGGAGGTGGGCGACATGCTGGGCCTGCGCAGAAAGGACGACTTCCGCTTCTGCTTCGTGACGGACTTCCCGCAGTTTGAGTGGTCGGAGGAGGAAGGACGCTATCTGGCCATGCACCACCCCTTCACCATGCCCTATGAGGAGGACCTGCAGTACCTGCTGACCGATCCCGGGCGGGTGCGCTCCCAGGCGTATGACGTGGTGCTTAACGGCGTGGAGCTGGGCAGCGGCTCCATCCGCATCCATCGAAGCGATGTGCAGGCGCTGATGTTCAAGGCCCTGGGCTTCACCGAGGAAAGCGCCCGGCAGCGCTTCGGCTTTTTGATCGACGCCTTCCAGTATGGCACGCCGCCCCACGGCGGATTTGCCTTCGGCCTGGACAGGCTGGTGATGCTGCTGCTGGGCGCGGACAGCCTGCGGGATGTGATTGCCTTCCCCAAGGTGCGCGACGCCTCCGACCTGATGACCGGCGCGCCGGATTATGTGGACGCGGAGCAGCTGGAGGTGCTGAAGCTGGGCGTGGCCGCGGGAAGCGAGGAGCGACGCCCTGTGGCGAAGAAGCCTGTCATGGCGGTGAAGCAGGTGGCCGAGCTGGCCAAGCTGGCGCTCTCCCCCGAGGAAGAGGAGCGTATGGCCGGGGAGATGGCGGGTATTCTGTCCTTTGCCCAGGCGCTATCCCAGGTGGACACCGAGGGCGTGCCCATGACCGCCCATGTGATCCCCACGGAAAACGTGCTGCGGGAGGATGTGCCGGCGCCGTCCTTTGGCAGGGAGCTGCTGCTGGCCAACGCCCCCACCCGCACGGACAGCTGCGTGACCGTGCCCAAAACCTTTGAGTAAGGAGGAACAGGCCATGAGCATGATTGATATGACGCTGGCCCAGCTGGCGGACGGACTGCGGCAGGGCGAAATGTCCTCCGTGGAGATTACAAGGGCGTATCTGGACAGGATCGGTCAAACGGAGAAAAAGGTGGGCGCGTACATCACCCTGACTCCGGAGATGGCACTAAGTCAGGCCGAGGCGGCCGATCGGGCACGGCAAAGCGGTGAGACGGTGCATCCCCTGTGCGGCGTGCCGGTGGCGGTGAAGGACAACATCTGCGTGGAGGGTGTGAAAACCACCTGCGCTTCCAGAATGCTGGAGGACTTTGTGCCGCCGTACAGCGCCACGGTGTGGGAAAAGCTCAGCGCGGCAGGATGCGTGCTGCTGGGCAAGACGAACCTGGACGAGTTCGCCATGGGCTCCACCACGGAGAACAGCGCCTTCCACCTGACCCATAATCCCCGCAACCTGGCCCATGTGCCGGGAGGCTCCTCCGGCGGCAGCGCGGCCTGCGTGGCGGCGGCGGAAACGCCCTTCGCCCTGGGCAGCGATACCGGCGGCTCCATTCGTCAGCCCGCGGCCTTCTGCGGCGTGGTGGGCATGAAGCCCACCTACGGCATGGTCAGCCGCTACGGACTGGTGGCCTTCGCTTCATCGCTGGATCAAATCGGCCCCATGACGAAAACCGTCCGGGACAACGCCCTGGCCCTTGACCTGCTGGCAGGCTACGATCGGCGGGACACCACCTCCGTCAAGCGGGGATACACTCCCATGGGCCGGGACATCGGCAGGGGTGTGAAGGGACTGACCATCGGCCTGCCCCGGCAGATGTTTGCCGAGGGGCTGTCCGACGGGGTGCGCAGGGCGGTGACCCACGCGGCCAAAGTGCTGGAAGGCTTGGGCGCGACGGTGAAGGAGATCGACCTGCCCTCCCTGGAATACGCCCTACCGGCGTACTATGTGCTGTCCAGCGCGGAGGCTTCCTCCAACCTGGCGCGCTTCGACGGCGTGCGCTATGGCCACCGTGCCGCGGAATACGCCGATCTGGAGGAACTGTATGTGAAGAGCCGCAGCGAGGGCTTCGGCCCGGAGGTGAAGCGCCGCATCCTGCTGGGCACCTACACCCTTTCCGCCGGATATTTCGACGCATATTACAAAAAGGCCCTGCAGGTGCGCACGCTGGTGATCCGCGACTTCGACCGCGCCTTTGAGGATTTCGATGCGCTGCTGGGCCCCGTGGCCCCCACCACGGCCTACCGTATTGGGGAGAAATCCATGTCGCCCATGGAGATGTACCTGGGGGACGTGCATACCGTTCCGGTGAACATCGCGGGCATTCCGGCCCTGTCCATGCCCTGTGGCGCGGATGAAAACGGCCTGCCCGTGGGCCTGCAGCTGATGGGCAAAACCTTCTCCGAGCCCATGCTGTACCGCATTGGCGGCGCGCTGGAGGAAGCGCTTGGCTGCACCTGGAAGGAGGCGACGCTGTGATGGCTGAATGGAAGATGATCGACGGATATGAAATGGTGATCGGTCTGGAGGTACATGTGGAGCTGAAGACCAGGACAAAGATCTTCTGCTCCTGCTCCACTGCCTTCGGCGCTGAACCCAACACTCAGTGCTGCCCGGTATGCATGGGCTTTCCCGGCACCCTGCCGGTGCTCAACGAGCAGGTGGTGCATTATGCCGTGCTGGCGGGTCTGGCCACCGACTGCACCATCGCCCGCTATTCCAAGCAGGATAGGAAGAACTACTTCTACCCCGACCTGCCCAAGGCGTATCAAATCAGCCAGTACGACCTGCCCCTGTGCGTGAACGGCCATCTCACGGTGGAAACCTCCCAGGGGGAAAAGCGCATTGGGATTACCCGCATCCACATCGAGGAGGACGCAGGCAAGCTGGTGCATGACCCGGAGAAGGGTACGCTGATTGACTGCAACCGCTGCGGCGTTCCGCTGATTGAAATCGTGTCCGAGCCGGACATTCGCACGCCCCAGGAGGCTGTGGCATACCTGCAGAAGCTGAAGGCCGTCATTGCCTATACGGGCATCAGCGACTGCCGGATGCAGGAGGGCTCGCTGCGCTGCGATGTGAACCTGTCCATCCACAAGCCCGGGGAGCCCTTCGGCACCCGCACGGAGATGAAGAATCTGAACAGCTTCCAGTCGGTACAGCGGGCCATCGAGGAGGAGTACCGCCGTCAGGTGGAGGCCGTGCGCAAGGGCGAAGAAATTGTGCAGGAGACCCGCCGCTTCGACCAGACCTCCGGCAAGACCTCATCCATGCGGCGCAAGGAAAACGCTAACGACTACCGCTATTTCCCCGACCCTGATCTGGCCCCCATCGTGCTGGCACCGGATCTGGTGGAAAAATGGAAGGCGGAACTGCCCATGCTGCCAGACGCCCGCAAGGCGGCCTACATGAGCGACTATGGCCTGACGGGCTATGCCGCCGAGCAGCTGGTGAGCGACAAGGCCCTGGCGGATTACTTCGAGGCGGCGGCGAAATCCACCACCGCACCGAAAACGGCGGCCAACCTGATGATCACCGAGGTGTTCCGCCTGCTGGAGGGCGAGGGCGCGGTGATTCCCATTGCGCCTGAGCACCTGGGCAAGGTGGCCGAGTTGGCGGAAACAGGGGCCATCAACAGCGGCGCGGCCAAGAAGGTCATCGCCGCCCTGTGGACGCATGACGAGGAGCCTGAGGACTATGTGGCGCGGGCAGGGCTGCGCCAGGAAAGCGACGAAGGTGTGCTGCGGGGCTATGTGCGCCGGGCCATGGAGGAGCATCCCGACATGGTGGAAAGCTACCATCGCGGCAAAGTGAATCTGGGCAAGGCCCTGATGGGCGCGGCCATGAGCCTGAGCGCGGGCCGGGCAAATCCGGTGGCGCTGCAGCGCCTGATGGACGAAGCCCTTCAGCAGAAATAATCACAGTCCGGGAAGAAAGACAGATGCGGATACGTTGAATGGGCAGAGCATCCATAAGAGGAGGAAACTGCCATGAGACGCTTCGCATCTGTTTTTCTGTGGCTGCTGCTTCTGCCGGTGGTGGCCATGGCGGACGGTACGCGCTTTCCCGAGGACACCTGGGCGGTGGTGAGTAATCCAAGCGCCGCAGATTGCCTGAACCTGCGGGAGCATCCCTGGCAGGACAGCGCATCCCTGGGCAAGTATTACAACGGGACGCAGGTGCTCCTGGTGGCGGAATACGAGGATTCGCCGGACTGGGTGTATGTGCAGGTGGGGCAGGGCGCAGGCAGCGCCGAGGGCTTCATGATGAAGCGGTATCTGTGCATGAATCCCGCGGAGGAAGCGGTGCTGCCGGTGAACCCCATACGCACCCTGCGGGGGGACGCGGCGCTGTGCAGCCTGCGCTCCACGGGGGAAGTGCGGGAAACCCTGACGCTTTTGCCTGCGGGCGCACAGGTGACCGTGCTGGGCTATACGAACAACTACCTGCATGTATCGGCAGGAAGCCGTGTGGGCTATCTGCGGACGGATGCGGTGGAGGATGGACAGACCGCAACGCTTGTGTGCTTTGAGGGACTGGTGAAGGATTACGTCACCATTGCTTCCCTGGAAGAGGCAGAGGACGGTTGGCTTGTGCGGATCACCGCCGTCTACGACTGGCAGATGGAGCCGGAGCATCGCCTTATGGCATGGCAGGTGCATGTGGACGGACAATACGCGGGGGATGCGGCGCAGACGGACGATCCGGCGCTGTTCCTGCTGAAGCTGCCCCAGGGGGCGGCCATACCCGGACAGATCAGCCTGACCCCAGTGCTGGAGGCCGAGGGACCCAGCGGCCGCGACACGATTACCCTGACGATTCGGATGGATTAACACAAGGGAGGATTGAACATGAAAAAACGGTGGATGGGACTATTCCTGCTTGCGGCGCTGTTGATGACATGCTTTACGGCGTTGGCGGGGGATATGCTGCCCAAGGAAATATCCGCCTTCGTGGCAGGCCCGGGTTTTGAGGGCTGCGAGGTGCTGAGCTGGGTGCAGCTGGAGGGTCACGGCAAGGACGACTGCTGCTTTGTGCTGCTGCGGAACACGCAGGGGACGAACATCCTGCACCAGTTCAAGCAGGTGGACGGGGTATGGAAAACACAGTTCTGCACAGATGACGCCGTGCCCCAGACGGATCACGCAGTATATCTGACGCTGGCGGAGTCGGGCGAGGAATGGCCCACGGACGATCCGTTCACCCAGCCGCAGCTTTCGGTGCAGCAGTTGGACGAAACCGGGGAATACCCGGAGCTGTGCATCACCTTCGAGCTGCAGGGCGGGAAGTGGCTTTTGCACCGGGTCTGGAGTTATCTGGATTACGACAGCATGCTGATCACAGCGGAGGGCATATCCTACTATACGGATCTGGAAAGCAGCCGCATTGCCGGCACGGCCAGGGGAACGATTCAGCGGGATCTGGAATACTTCACTCTTCGGAACCTGCCCAAAACGCTGAAGGCCGCCCGGGCCAAGCTGACAGAGGCCCCCGACCTGCCTGCCTCGGCGGAGCTGACGGCGCAGGAAATCAAGTTCACCGGCGGGCTGAATTATGCCGTGTATTCCGCGCCGGACAAGAAGTCCCTTCGCGGGGGAAACGGCAAGGCCAAGGTGTCCACCAACGGGTGGATTCAGGTGTTCGGGCAGGAGGACGACTGGATTCTGATTCAGTATTCCATCGACAGCGGGCACTACCGTTTCGGCTACATTCCCGCCAAAGCCCTGCCGAAGAAGGCGAAGGTACCGCAGCTGGATTTCCATCAGACAAAGGCTTACACCCAGTGCACGACAGTGGTGACGGATGATCCGCTGTATTCCTGCGCGCCCCTGACGACCCTGCAGGACGGAACCGAGGTGACCTGGCTGGCGACCCTGGGAGAGGATGCCTACATCGAATGCTCCGAGGGAGAATATTTCCGCGGCTTTGTGCCGGTCAGCAGCCTGTCCACCGAGCAGCCTGCCCATGATTTCGCACGGTACACCAACAAAAAGGGAGAAGTGTTTGACCTCTTCACCATCACCAAAATGCACTACGGGGCCGACCATCGGGTGACGGCGGTGACGGGCAGCTATGAGCGCATGGTGCTGGGCGATGATTGCTACGAGCCGGACAGCGCCCCGGAGTCGGAAGTCACCTACCGGCTTGCGCCCGACTTTGAGGCATGGATGGTGCGGAGCATGACCGGCGACATCGATGACTATGTGCCGGTGACCGACCTGTATCAGTGGTACATCGACGCGTACATCGGCCGGGAGGGCTACGACGGGCATGAGCTGGTGTTCACGTGCGACCTGCCGGAGGATGACAGCCTGTGGAATTCCGGCGTGGACTTCTGGTTCGTTACGACACAAATCGAACTGAACGATCAGGGCGAGATCCAGTACATGGAATATGTCTATGTACCCTGGGCCTGATACCAAAGCACAGCCGCCGGAGCTATTTGCCCCGGCGGCTGTGTTGCGACTGCACCCTCAGCAGCTGCGGATGACGCGCTGGTAGAAGGCCACGGCGGTCTTGACGGTATCCAGGGGAATGCGCTCGTTGTTGCCGTGGATCATGCCGCGCTGCTCCTTGCTCAGCGCCATGGCGGAGAAACGGTATACATGGTCGCTGATGGGCCCGTAGTGCCGGGAATCGGAGCAGGCCAGCATCAGGTAGGGGGACACCACGGCCTCGGGCCAGGTGGCGCGGATGGCGCGCTCCAGCCGATGCCAGGGCTCATCGTCCGTGCGGCTGACGGGGGAGGGGCTCATGCCCGTGATCACATCCACGCGAATGCGCTTGTCCCCGCACAGCTTCTCCAGCCGCTGCTTCGCGCTCTCCACGGTTTCGCCGCAGATCAGCCGAAGGTTTGCGCCGACGGAGGCGTGGGGCGGCAGCACGTTGGAGGCGGCGCTGCCCTCCATCTGGGTGAAAGCCACGGTGGTGCGCACCAGGGCGTTCAGTTCGCCGCCGGACTTTTTGCAAATCAGGTTCAGCAGGGGCGCGAAGCACCACAGGTTGGCAAAAATCACCCGGTAAAGCAGCGTGGAGCGGCGGCCGAGAATATCGAACATCTGCGCCGCCGGGGGCGTAAGGGTGAAGGGAAAGGGATGGTTCTCGATCTTCGTTACCGCCTTAGCCAGCACACCAACGGGCGTGTGCGCCGGGGGCGTGGAGGCATGGCCGCCGGCGGTGTCGAGGGTCAGGCGCACATCCATGGGGCCCTTTTCGCCAATGCCGATGAGCGCGCAGGGCTGCGTGACCCCGGGAAACACCTTCTCCACCACTGCGCCGCCCTCATCCAGCACAAAGGCGGGCTTCACACCACGTTCCGTCAGCAGCTTTACGATGGTGGGCGCGCCCTGGCCGGAGATCTCCTCGTCTCCGGCAAAGGCCAGGTACAGGTCGTTTGCCGGGGTGAAGCCTTGGGCGATCAGGTTGTCCGCGGCCTCCAGCACGCCAAGGAAGGTACCCTTGGTGTCCAGGGTACCGCGGCCCCACATTTCCCCGTTCTCGATGATGGCGTCAAAGGCGGGCTTGTCCCACAGTTCCTCGTTCACGGGCACCACGTCGTAGTGGGCCATCAGCACGCCGGGGGCGGCGTCCGAGCGGCCCTTCCAGCGGAACAGCAGGCTCCGCGGGCCGGGCTTTTCAAAGGCGCACACCACATGCACATGGGGAAACAATTCCGGCAGAAGCGCTTCCAGCCGGGCGAACTCCTTCTCGTTCTCCAGGGCCTTGTCCCGGTAGGAAACGGTTTTGCAGCGGATGAGGGCCTGCAGGTCGCGCACGGCCTTGTCGCCGTCAAGAACTTCCTCAGAAGCGGACACGGGGGATTGCGCCTCCGGCCTGAAGGAAAGGGCGCGCAGCAACAGCACGGCGACGAACGCTATCAGCGCTGCCAGCAGTATCCAGACGATTATCATGGCATGACCATCCCTTACAGCATATTCTTCTTGTACAGCACCCGGCTGACGCCGATGGCAATCAGCGCGCCCACCGGCACCAGAATGCCCACCGAGGAGGACAGCGAGGGCGCCAGCAGGAACAGAATCACCATGAAAGCGAGGGGCGCCAGGGCGATTTTCGGGTTTTTGGAGATATACACCACGCCCAGCCCGCCGAACAGCGCGGGCAGAATATTGGCAAAGGCAGGGGCCAGGGCGGGGGATTCCAGAATGGGCTGCAGGTACCCCAGCATCAGCACGCCGGCGGCAATGACCAGGGTGGTGACGATGGAGGAGGCCGCGATGGCAATGGTGGAAATCACCTCGCCCTCCTCGGAGGTGGCCTTGACCCCGGCGGCTTCCATGGCGTTGAGGGCGCAGGGCACCTTCAGATTGGTCAGGTTGCCGGTGACAAAGGAAAGATAGGTGCCGCCGGTACCCAGCATGGGTGCGTAGGTCAACACCTCAATGATGCACACCGTCCAGTAGATGGGCGCCACGCCCAATAGGCCCTTGAGCACATACTGCGCTTCGGGCCATGCGTTGTAGCGCACGCAGATGGAGGTAGGAACCATCAGCAAAAGAAAAATCGCCGTAGCCGTCCACACCCGCCCGTAGAGATGCACCGAGTCCTGATAGCTTCTGTTCATCATATCCAGCCTCCCTTCAGCCCATCAGCATGGTAACCGGAATCGACGCGGCCATGGCCCCCAGCATGCTGATGGGCAGGGCGTACTGTTCCAGCCACCTGACGTTGCACTTTTTAATGAGGATGCCGCACACGCCCATGATGGCTGCGGAGATCAGCGCTACCACGATGGGAATCAGCCCCGGCACACCGCTGCGGATGTCTGCGAAAAGCATGCCGACGAAGGCGGAAATCATGCCCAGGAACATGCTGTCCATGAAAATGTTGCCCCACTTGGGGTCCTTGGTCTTGATGGACATCACGCCGCCCTGAATCTTCTTCAGCCCGAACAGCACCAGAAAAATGCCCGGAATAATGCCCAGGGTCATCACCCACGCAATCGCTGAAAAGGCCCGGGCATCGGCAATGGGCTGACTGAGGCTGAGGTTCATGGCGGTGGCGGTGGTGGTGGCGGCGGGCAGCTCGTAGGTCAGCGCGCCCAGCACGCTCAGCCGCAGCCAGGGCAGGGGCAGGCCCAGGAACTTCGACAGGGTAATCACTCCCAGCAGAATCGCCACGGCCGGCGCGACGCTGAACAGCGCGCTGGAAAGCACGGTTTTGCGGATGGTTTGGCCCGTGATGCCCAGCTGCCTGGCCCGCCGTGCGGCCTTTACCAGGAAGAACGCCGACTGCGCCAGCACAAACACCACCACCAGGGCGGTCACGGCGTACAGAAAGCCGCTGTTGACGGAGAAATCCATAGCATACACTCCTTTTCCTGATGATTGCATGCCTATTGTACTGTATTCCGAGGCGTTCGTAAAGAGATAAGTCATAAGAAGAACAGTTCGCTCCGGTAGGAAAACGCGCGGGGGAGGGCGAATATCAGCATGGAGGAAATGCAGAAGAGGTGAAAAGGCGTGACCACGATTTTCTGGGCGGGAGATTCCACCGTCAAGCAAAACAGCATCGCCACCTACCCGCAGACGGGCATAGGGCAGGTGTTTGACCGCTATACCGCGCCGTTTCGGGTGCTGATTGACAACTGTGCCGAGAATGGACGCTCGACCAAATCGTTCATGGACGAGGGCCGGCTGGACGACATTGACATGCGCATCCGGGAGGGGGACTTCCTGTTTATTCAGTTCGGGCATAACGACGAAAAGGTGAACGACCCATCCCGTTATACCGATCCGGAAGGGGCCTTTCGGGAAAATCTGGCCCGGTTTGTCCATGTGGCGCGGAAGCATGACGCCACGCCCGTGCTGATAACGCCTCTGACCCGGTTCAATTACCGCGACCCTGCCGCGGCCTTCCGCCACGACCGATGGGCCGCGGCCATCCGGGAAACGGCCGATGCCCTGAACGCGGCCCTGATAGACCTGACGTCCCTGAGCGAGCAGCTGGTGGACGAAATGGGGCAGGAGGCGCAGACGCGGCTGTACATGAATCTGCCTGCAGGAAGGTATGCCGCCTATCCCGAAGGACTAAAGGACAACACACACCTGCAGCCCATGGGCGCGATGGTCTTCGGCGGGCTGATTGCCCGGGGGCTTATGATGCTGGGCGAGCCCTACGCGGGACTTCTCAGCGAGGAAACGCGGCAGTGGCTGAAGGATGGGGGCGGCATGCCGTGCCGTGATTGACACGGGAATGAAATCTGCTATAATGAAGTGGAAAATGCTGCAAACAGGCGTGGAAGGGAGCGTGCCGCCATGACGGACTTGCGCGCAGGAATGCAATCCTTTCTGAAGGAATACACCCCTGGGGACAGCCTTGCCCTGGAAGGCTGCATTGGGCTGTACAGTGCGACGGGGGACGGGCGATATCGGGAGTCTGTGCTGCAGGGGCTTGCGGAGCGCGCCTGGGAGGACACGGACGGCATGGCGCTGCTGTTTGCTCTGGACGAAACGGGGGAGCCGCGTTACGAGGAGGCTGTCCGTGCGCTGATGAAGCGGGTGCAGGAGCGGATGCTGACACGGGCGGCGATGTCGCCGGAGGAACTGCACGGGATGATGCCGCTGATGATGGCCTGCGAGATGCGCTTTGACCGTATGGCCCATGTGGGCGATGTGGCGGCGCAGTTCCGCCTGGCCAGGGCGCTTTTCTATGATGAGGGAGCGGGCCTGTATCTCAGCGGTTCAGAAAATACCCTGCGGGATGAAGGCTTGTTTCTGGCGGCGCTGATTGACTGCATTGATCTATGCTCCCAGGAGCTTTACGAGCATTGGCGCGCCCTGGTGGACCTGTTCCGGGAGGCGGTGAGAGGGCTGATGCCGTATCAGGACAAGAGCACCGGGCTGTTCCGAAGGCATGACGAGCAGGCCGTAGCGGATGCCGCCCCGGAGCTTTCCGGTTCCGCCCTTACGGCATACGCGCTGCTGAAGGGCGCGCGGCTTGGGGTGCTGGACCCGGAAAAATATGTGCCTTTGGCCCGAAACGCCCTTACGGGGCTTGCGGCGGTTCAACCCCTGGAGGACAGCCGGGATGCCGGGGCGTACATGTTGGCCTGGGCCGAATATCTGCGCACGGCGCGGGAATCCAGCGAGGTGAAGCATGATGGAGCTGTTTAAGCTGTTTGTATCCGCAAGAAGCGTCACGGTTACCCTGGCCGACGGCGGGCTTTACTCTACGAAAAAGCCCTATCGCCTGACGCTGAACGGCGAGGACGCGGGCATGGCCGACACGGTGGTGACAAGCCTGTACGGCCTGTGGCCCGACACCAAATATACGCTGCGGGTGTGGGACGGCGACAAGCTGGCCGCAAAGCTGAGCTTCCATACAAAGGAGGAAAGCTGCACGCTGAATGTGCGGCGCTTTGGCGCGGTGGGCGACGGCGCGCATGACGATACCGCGGCTATTCAGGCGGCCATCACCTGCTGCCCAAAGCAGGGCAGGGTACTGATTCCTGAAGGACTGTACCGGGTCAAGCCGCTGTTTCTCAAAAGCCACATCAGTCTGGAAATTGCCCGGGGCGCGACCCTGCAGCTGGAAACGGACAGAAGCCTGTTTCCCATCCTGCCGGGTATGACCCGCTCCACCGACGATACGGAGGATTACAACCTTGGTTCCTGGGAGGGTAATCCCCTGGACATGTTTGCTGCGCTTCTGACCGGCGTGGAGGTCAAGGATGTGCTGATCTACGGTCAGGGCGTGGCGGACGGCATGGCCCAGCAGAGCGACTGGTGGCAAAACCACAAGGTGAAGCGGGGCGCCTTCCGCGGGCGGATGCTATTCCTGTGCCGCTGCAGGGACATCACTGTGCAGGGTGTG
Source organism: uncultured Clostridia bacterium (assembly GCA_945877525.1). Lineage (GTDB taxonomy): Bacteria > Bacillota > Clostridia > Christensenellales > Aristaeellaceae > UBA11524. Next base: position 12,388 of record CAMDVP010000043.1, read on the forward strand.
ACCTTTCGCAACAGCCCTGCCTGGAACCTGCACCCCTATTTCAGCCATGATCTGCGCTTCCTGAACGTGACGGTGCAGGCCCCGGCGGACAGTCCCAACACCGACGGCTTCGACCCGGAAAGCTGCCGCGACGTGCTGGCGGCGGGGGTACGCTTCTCTCTGGGGGACGACTGCATTGCCATCAAGTCCGGCAAGATCTACATGGGCGAAACCTATGCCACGCCCTGCGAGAACATCGACATTGTGCACTGCCTGATGGAAAACGGTCACGGCGGCGTGACGGTGGGCAGCGAAATGGCCGGCGGTGTGAAAAATGTGCGGGTGCGGGAGTGCGTCATGCGGCACACTGACCGTGGCTTGCGGATTAAAACCCGCCGGGGCCGCGGCAAAAACGGCGTGATTGACGGCATTGTTTTTGACCGGGTGGAGATGGAACAGGTGGGAGCGCCGTTTGTGGTGAACAGCCTGTACTTCTGCGATCCCGACGGCCACAGCGACTATGTGCAGAGCCTGGAGCCTCAAGTCGTGGACGATCGCACGCCCACAGTGGGGCACGTTGCCTTCCGGCATGTGAACGCCACCGGCGTGGCCTGCGCGGGGTATTTTCTGGGGCTTCCGGAACGCCCCATCGGGAAGGTGTCCATGGAGCATGTGAACATTGCTTGCGCCCCGGACGCCAGGCCCATGCAGCCCGCCATGGCTGACTGTGTGCCCAGGTGCGTCCGCAAGGGCGTGGTGGCCCGCAACGTGGCGCATCTTCTGATGAAGGATGTGCTGATCACCGGCTATGAGGGCGAGAAAGTGGAATGCGAGCGGGTGGGTTGCTTGGAGGAAGCATAAGAAAACGATACTTAATTCTAAACGCACTTATGGATGCGGAGCGAAGGATTGCAAAGGGCGACGCCTCGCCAGCGGCGAGTCCGCCGAAGGCGGAAGTCGAAAGCGGAGCGACGATGATCGCAAAGCCCTTTGCTCGCCTCCGCTGAGGCGAAATTCTTTTCGTTAGAAACAAAGCAAAATCAATGAAACAACATAAAACAATAAGGAGCAGCCGGCAACGAAGCGGCTGCTCCTTTCATATGAACAGAAATTAAACCTGCGGTCTGCGGGTTTTGACGACCAAATTGAGCAGCGCAAACACCACCAGCAGCACGAAGGCCGCCAGAATGGCGCTCATGCCTCCGGTAAAGCCAAAGCGATCCGCCAGCGCGCCAACCAGCGTGGACATCAGCATGGCTCCAATCGAGCCAAAGCCCAGCAGGATGCTGATGGCCATGGGGTAGGCGTTGGTGAACGGCGCCGCGTCGGCGTAGATCATGGGGCAGATGCCGGCCATGCACAGCCCAAGCCCTGCCACGGCTACGGTGACCATGGTCAGGCTGCCGCTCTGGAGGAGCAGCAGATAGAAGCACGCCGCGCCGATGCTGGACACAAGCATCAGGGGCTTCTGACGGAAGCGGGAGGTCAGCACCGCGCAGCCCAGCCGCCCCACAAGCATGGTCGTCCACAGCAGTGCGGCCATGGTTTGACTGAAGCTCGTCAGCCCGTCCATGCCGGATAACGCTGCAGCGAGACCTTCCCGGCTTTGCAGATATGTGACCAGCCAGCCGCTGACGGAATACTCCGAGCAGAGGTAGCAGAACATCATCATGGCCAGAATCAGAAAGGACGGTTTTTTCATGAACACCAGCGTGCGGTTGACCTTGTCCTTCCGGTTGGGGCGGTCGTCCTTCAGGCGCATGCGGCTAAACAGCACTGTGCAGATACCGCCGCACACAATCAAAAAGCTCAGGCCAACCCGCCAGCCAGCCGCATTGCGCAGGGCCAGAAACACCATGGGCGCCAGCACCGCTCCCACCGCAAAGCAGGAATGGAGAATATTCGCAGCAACAGGGCTTCCGTCGGAAAGCTGGTTGACCAGGCGGTTGTTGAAGCTGGTAACGCTGCCCTTTCCGAAGCCGATCATGGCAAAGGCTGTCAGCAGAAACAGGGGATTGCCTGTGATGGTCAGCAGAAGGTATCCCAGATAGGCCAGAGCGGCCAGCAGCATGATGGAACGGCGCTGGCCAAGATACAGCGGTACAAGCCCGCTGAAAAGTCCGGCCATCAGGTTGCCTGCCGAGTAAACAGACAGCAGAATGCCGCTCAGGCTGTCGCTCAGGCCGTAGGTGGCCTTCAGGTCGGGCATAACGCTGCCCATGGTCAGGGCAAACAGCCCGCTGCAGAAGAAGGCATAAAAGCAGGTGAACAGGGTGTGGCGGTCGTTCTGATCAAGATGTGAAACGAAGGACAGCATAGCGCATCTCCTAAAAAAGCGGCGGAACGCACGGTGCGTTCCGCCGCGGTGTTCGGTTACAGGGTGACGCCGGTCTTGAAGATGGCCAGATCGTGGAAGCCGTGACGTTCGGCGCAGACCTTTTGCCCTGAAGCGGTTTTCAGCACGAAGTCCATCAGGCGGCGGGACATTTCGGGCAGGGAAACCCCGTCCAGCAATTCGCCCGCGTTGAAGTCGATCCAGCCGTGCTTGAAGTCTGCCAGACGGCTGTTGCTGGAAATCTTCACCGTGGGCACCGGGCAGGCGAAGGGCGTGCCCCGGCCGGTGGAAAACAGCACAATCTGCGCGCCGGAAGCGGCCAAGGCCGTGGCGGCCACCAGGTCGTTGCCGGGGGCGGAGAGCAGATTCAGGCCGGGCGCTTTTACCTGCTGGCCGTAACGCAGCACATCCTTCACCGGGGCAAAGCCGCTCTTTTGCGTGCAGCCCAGGGCCTTGTCCTCCAGGGTGGAGATGCCGCCGGCCTTGTTACCGGGGGAAGGATTTTCGTAGATGGTCTGGTGGTGCTCCTCGAAGTAGCGCTTGAAGTCATTGATAAGCGCCACGGTTTTGCGGAACATGTCCTCGGTTTCGCAGCGATCCATCAGGATGGTTTCCGCGCCGAACATCTCGGGTACCTCGGTGAGAATGGTGGAGCCGCCCTGGGCCACCAGCAGGTCGGAGAACCCGCCGATGACCGGGTTGGCGGTGATGCCGCTGAACCCGTCGGAGCCGCCGCACTTCAGGCCGATGACCAGCTTGCCTGCGGGGCAGGGGACGCGCCGCTCGCCGCGCATGCGCTGGGCCAACTCGGTGAGAAGGCGCATGGCTTCGGCCATTTCATCCTCCACCTGCTGGCAGACGAGGAAGCGCACCCGGCTTTTGTCATACTCGCCCATGTGCTCCTCGATGAGGGACACGCCGCTGTTTTCGCAGCCCAGGCCCAGCACCAGCACGCCGCCCACGTTGGGGTGGGTGGCCAG
>CAMDVP010000044.1 GCA_945877525.1 uncultured Clostridia bacterium
CGCAGCCACCGCGGGGCGCAGGGCAAAGGCCAGCTCGTTCAGGCTCAGGGCCCGAACGCCTGCCGCGCAGGCGGCCTTGTACAGCCCGCCGTCTCCGGTTACAATGGCCCCATCCAGCTCCTGGGCCAGGCGTAGCAGCTTGACATCCGGTTCGGTCAGGTCGTCGTAATCCGTATCGTCCGTGCGGATGGCAAGGCCCAGCTCGTCCTTCAGGCGGCGGAGCACCTCCAGGCCCCGGCGTCCCCGGCTGCGGCGCAGGGCGTCGGCGGAATCGGCCACCCGCATCAGCTCAGCCATGACAAAGCATGGAACCACCGTCTCGCCCTCCAGAAAGCCCAGGCGGCACACGTCGAAAATTCTGCCGTCAATGAGCGCGGAGGTGTCCAGCAGCTTGGGCCGCGGCCTGTCCGGCGCATCCCTGCCTTCGGATTTGCGGTGCCTGCGGCTGCTTCGCACGGGAACACGCTCCAGCATGTCGGACACATCTCCCGCGCGCTTGAACCCCAGGGTGAAGCCCATCACTCCCAGCACCACATACAAAATGGCGGAAAACGCCGTGGTAAATACACTTTGGCCCATAAAATTGAGAATCTGCGATACCAGCGCGGCAATCAGCATGCCGCAGATCAGCCCGCCGGTGGAGGCAATCAGTTGCCCGAAGGTCAGCTTGTCCATGCGCCTTTCCACCGCCGCGCCCCACTCGATACACCTGGCAATAATGGCGTTGCTCAGCAGAAAGAAAACCGCGCCGAACACCAGCGCCGTGCTGATATAGGCCACCAGCGCCCACTTGAGTGGCACGGGGGATTCGGGCTGGGTGAAGCTGTACAGCTGCAATACGCCCAGGGTCAGCGCCATGCCGAGCCCCGCGCCCAGCAGTGCAATCAGCGCCCGCAGCAGCCGTTGAACTCCCTTGGATTTCATAAAGGTCCTTCACTCCTTGGTCAGAATAATACGCTCAGCGCCTGCATCACCGTGTCCACCCCCAGCAGCTTCACGCCCTCGGGGGCATGGAGCCGCTTCAGGTTTTCCCTGGGGAGCAGGATGGTGGTCAGCCCCAGGCGTTGGCACTCGGCAATGCGCCGCTCGCACTGGGGGATGGCCCGCACCTCCCCCGCTAGGCCCACCTCGCCCATCACGGCCACATCTGCGCCCACGCTCTCGTCCCGCAGGGAGGAAACCACCGCCATGCACAGCGCCAGATCCGCTGCGGGCTCGGATAATTCAAGACCCCCGGCCACGTTGATATACACATCCTGGTTATAGGTTTTCTGCCCGGCGCGCTTTTCCAGTACCGCCAGCAGCAGCGCCACCCTGCCTGCGTCCGCGCCGCCCACCGTGCGCCGGGGCGAGCCGAAATAGCTTTGCGCCGTCAGGGCCTGCACGTCGCACAGAAGGGGCCTTGTGCCCTCCAGCCCGCAGAACACCACCGACCCGCTGGCGCCCTTGGCCCGGTGGGACAAAAGCCGCTCGCTGGGGTTGGGTACAACCTCCATACCCTTTTCCGTCATCTGGAACACCCCCAGCTCGTTCACCGAGCCGAAGCGGTTCTTCACCGCCCGCAAAAGGCGGTACTCCTGCTGCCGGTCGCCCTCGAAGTACAACACCACGTCCACCATGTGCTCCAGCATCCGCGGTCCGGCGATGGCGCCCTCCTTGGTCACATGCCCCACCAGAAAAATGGCGGTGCCGCTTTCCTTGGCCAGGCGCATGAGCAGGCTGGTGCATTCGCGGATCTGGCTCACGCTCCCCGGGGCCGAGGCCATCTCCGGCCGGTACATGGTCTGGATGGAGTCGATCACCGCCACATCGGGCTGCAGCTGGCCAAGCTTCTCCTCCACGCCGTCCAGGGCGTTCTCCGCCAAAACGTACAGGTTGGGCACATCCACCCCCAGCCGCCTTGCCCGCAGCTTGAGCTGCTTGGCAGATTCCTCGCCGCTGACATACAAAACGCGCTTGCCGTCCCTGCACAGGTTGGCGCACACCTGCAGCAGCAGCGTGGATTTGCCGATGCCCGGGTCGCCGCCGATAAGCATCAGCCCGCCCTCCACAATGCCGCCCCCCAGCACCCGGTCCAATTCGCCTATGCCGGTGGACAGGCGCACCGTCACATCCTCGGGGATGTCCTTGAGCAGCATGGCCTCCGCGCCCGTGCCGGGGCGCTGCTTGGGAGGCTTCACCGCGCCCACAGCCGATGATGGGGCAGGGGCGGACTCCTCCAGGGTGTTCCAGGCGCCGCAGCCCGGGCAGCGGCCCGCCCAGCGCGAGGTTTCATAGCCGCAGGCAGTGCAGGCAAAACAGGTCTTTTTCTTGGCCATGGGGGACGCTCCTTTCGCATGATTGTCCCATTATACCATAAGCCGCGAGGAAAAGGAACGGTTCGCCGTAAAATCCCCCTGTTCTTTCCCTGCGCCCGGCCGGAGCCAGAGGACAGGATCCTCCTGAAATCTCCGCCCCATGAAAAAAAGCCCCCGCGGAACGCTCCGGCTCCGCGGGGGAAATGCTTATGCCTGCTGCTCAAGCTCGTTCAGATACCGGGCGAGCGCGTCCTCCCACCGGGGCAGGCGGGCAAAGCCGGCCTGATCCAGGCAGGCTTTGCTCAGGCGGGAATTGGCGGGGCGCCTGGCCAGGGTGGGATATTCGCCGGTGGCAACGGCGCGCACCGTGCAGCGCAGACCGGCCTGCCGCATGATTTCCGCGGCAAAGGTGGCCCAGGAGCAATAGCCTTCATTGGTGGCGTGATAGATGCCGTAGCGGTTGGTCTGCACCATGTCGCACACAAGCCGTGCCAGATCCACCGTGTAGGTGGGGCTGCCGATCTGGTCGCCCACCACGCTGACCTCGCTGCTCTCCGCGCCCCGGCGCAGCATGGTTTTGACAAAATTGCTGCCGTTCAGGCCAAAGACCCATGCCGTCCGCACGATGAAGTAGCGGGTCATCAGGCTGCGCACGGCCTCCTCCCCCTGGGCCTTGGTCAGGCCATACACATTGCGGGGATGATAGGGATCGCCGGTCTCAAAAGGCGTGTCGCCCTCGCCGGAGAAAACATAGTCGGTGGAAATGTACAATAGCTTCGCGTCCACCGCCAGGGCGGCGCGCACCAGGTTCAGCGTACCCATGGCGTTGACGGCAGCGCACTTTTCGGGTTCGGTTTCCGCGCGATCCACCGCCGTATAGGCCGCACAATGGATGATGGCGTCCGGCGCCTCGCCCCGCACCAGCTTCATCACGGCATCCCCGTCGGTCAGGTCGCAGTCGGTATAATCCACGCCCCTGGCCTCCACATGCAAATCAGCCAGCCGTTTCATTACATCGTAGCCCAGCTGTCCCTTCACGCCTGTCACAAGAACCTTCATGCTTCGCGCCTCCCGCTTTGTCATATTTTCATTATATCATGGCCTTCGGCCCTTGGCAAGCGCTGCGCGCCGCATGGAGGAAGCATGTGCAGGCCACACTGAAGGGGACGGAACAATGGAGGCGGATACCCCATGCCCGATTGCTCTGCGGCGGAGGCTGAAAAATTCGTGGTTCAGCGCTTGCTCCACAGCGCACGGCATGGTATAATGAAAAGGTATGTCCTGTGGACACATCAATCTGATTTGACTGATTAAGGATGGAAGTATGACGTTTGATTCCCTGAACCTGATGCCTCAGCTGCTGGAAAATGTGAAACGCAGCGGCTATGAAGAACCGACCCCCATTCAGCGCGCCACCATTCCCCTGGTGCTCTCAGGCCGCGACGTGCTGGGCTGCGCCCAGACCGGCACCGGCAAAACCGCCGCCTTCGCCCTTCCCATGCTGCAATGCCTTAGCCGCCGTCCCCGCCGTGCCGGCGAGCCGCGGGTGATCCGCGCGCTGATTCTCACCCCCACCCGGGAGCTGGCCCAGCAGATCTACGACAATTTCGTGCTCTACGGCAGGCGTCTGCCGGTCACCTGTGCGGTGATTTACGGCGGCGTGGGGCAGCAAAGCCAGGTGGACGCGCTGCACCGGGGAGCGGACGTGGTGATCGCCTGCCCGGGAAGGCTGTGGGATCTGATGAACCAGGGCTATGTGCGCCTGGACTTTGTGGAAACCTTCGTCCTCGATGAGGCCGACCGCATGCTGGACATGGGCTTTATCCATGACGTGCGCCGCATTGCCCAGCGCCTGCCGGACAGGCACCAGACGCTGCTGTTCTCCGCCACCATGCCCCCTGAGGTGGAAAAGCTGGCCATGGATCTGCTCTGCGACCCGGAAACGGTGAAGGTGGACCCGGTATCCTCCACGGTACAGGCCATCGACCAGTGCCTGTACTATGTGGACAAGGCCAACAAGAAGCACCTGCTGGCCCATCTGCTCAGCCAGAGCGACGTGGAAAACGCCCTGGTGTTTTCCCGTACCAAGCACGGCGCGGACAAAATTGTCCGTGAGTTGAAAAAGGCCGGCATCGACAGCTGCGCCATCCACGGCGACAAGAGTCAAAACGCCCGCCAGGCCGCGCTGAACCGCTTCAAGAGCGGCGAATGCAAGGTGCTGGTCGCCACCGATATTGCCGCCCGGGGCATCGACATCGCCGGCCTGAGCCATGTGATCAATTATGACATGCCCATGGAGCCGGAGGCCTATGTGCACCGCATCGGCCGCACGGGCCGCGCCGGCCGGGAGGGCAAGGCCATCTCCTTTTGCTGCATTGATGAAATCAAGCAGCTGGGCCAGGTGGAGAAGCTGATTAAGAAGAACCTCCGGGAGGAAAAGAGCGATTGGCCCATGGAGGTATTGACCCCCTCCGAGCCCAAAAAGCCCCAGCCCCGCCCCGCCAGGGTGGACCGTCAGGGCAACGCCCAGGCGGAGCGCCGTCCCCGGCAAAGCCTGCCCCTGGCCGGGCAGCCCATCACCATCGGCCGGGACGGCCGCATGAAAGCCTCCCCCAAGCCCGCACCCAAGCCTGCCGCCAAAGCCACACCCCTGGCCAGGCCCGTGCAGCGGGTGAACCGCCACAGGAATCAAGCCGGCAAGAAAAGCTGAAGTCTGCCAAAAGCCGCCCCACGGCAAAGTCCGTGAAGCGGCTTTTTTCCTTTATCTGGACGGCAGGTTGGAGACGATCATCCCCACGATGCCGCCCCCGGCCACGCCCATGCCCAGGTCAGCCAGATAGGCCGAGAAGGGCGCCTGCTGCCCGGACAGAAGCGCGTAGAGCGCCACCCCCACCGCCATGTAAAGCAGCCCTACCGCCGCGCCCCGGAGCAGTCCGCCCTCTCCGCCGCGGCCCACCGCCACCAGAACGCCCACGGCAATGGCCGCCAGCTTCAGTACCTGATTGAAAATGCGCACCGCGCCGTCCGACGGGCGAATCCACTGCATCAGCAGCGCAAATACCGCCACCCCCGCCAGCGTGACCGCCACCGCCGCGCCCAGTCCCTTCAGGATTCGCATCCATATGCCCATTCCCGCACCGCCCCGGCGGCGCGCCCTTGCCTGTGCCATCTGCAACGCCTCCCTTTTCATGAGCCCCGCGGCTCCTTGGCAAAGGATATGCGGTCCTTCCGGCGGATAGACGCAGCCCTTTTCAGCCGATATGTGAAAAAAATGACGTTAATTTTTTATCATTTCCTGTAGAAAAACAGGAATAGATGTGATATAATCACCATACCTGCGAAAGCAGACACAGCAAAAGGAGGAATTTTTCCATGATGAAGCGTATTTCCGCGCTGCTGCTGGCCCTGGTCATGATGGTGACCGTGCCCGCCGCGCTGGCCGATACCGTAAGCGGCACCGGCACCGCCAAGGGCTTCGGCGGCGACGTGACCGTGACCATCACCCTGACCGACGGCGTGATCACCGAGGTGGTTGCCCAGGGCGATGGCGAAACCAGCGGCATCGGCTCCAAGGCCATCGACAATCTGCCCGCTGTCTGGGTGGAGAAGAACAGCATCTTCGACATCGCCAGCAGCGCCACCATAACCTCCACCGCCATGCAGGAGGCCGCCGCCGCCGCCCTGACCGCCGCAGGGGTGAACCCTGACGATTACATGGCCGAGGGCGAGGCCGCCAAGGCTGAGGACGCCGTGTACGAGGCGGACGTGGTGATCGTGGGCGCAGGCGGCGCGGGTATGACTGCCGCCCTGACCGCCGCCCAGGCAGGTAAGACCGTCATCGTGGTGGAGAGCCAGCCCATGGTGGGCGGCAACTCCGTGAAGGCCACCGGCGGCATGAACGCTGCCAAGACCCCCGCCCAGGACGAGAACGAGTTCGGCGAGTCCGCCGGCGTGGAGAAGCAGCTGAAGGCCGCCGAAAGCTATGCTGACAACGAGGCCATTGCCGATCTGGCCGCCAAGGTCACCGTGCAGTGGAACGACTATCAGGCCAACCCCGCCGGCTACTTCGACTCCGTGGAGCTGATGGAGCTGGACACCATGATCGGCGGCAAGGGCGTGAATGATCCCGCGCTGGTCGCCACCATGGTGGAAGGCACCGCCAACGCCATCGAATGGCTCAAAACCGTTGACATCAACCTGACCAGCGTGGCCAGCTTCGGCGGCGCGTCGGTCAAGCGCATTCACCGCCCCCTCAACGACGAGGGCAAGGTCGTGTCCGTTGGTACCTACATGGTGCCCCGTCTGGAGGCTGCCTGCGTTGACAACGGCAGCATCACCTTCCTGATGGAAACCACCGCGAACACCATCCTGACCCGGGACGGCGCGGCCTGCGGCATCGTGGCCACCGGCAAGGGCGGCGAAACCGTGACTGTGAACGCCAAGGCCGTGATTCTGGCCACCGGCGGCTTCGGCGCGAACCTTGACATGGTGGCCGAGCTGAAGCCCGAGCTGAAGGGCTTCATGACCACCAACGCTCCCGGCGCGCAGGGTCAGGGCATTGTGATGGCTCAGGCCGTCGGCGCAGCCACCGTGGACATGGACCAGATTCAGATTCACCCCACCGTGCAGGCTGACACCGCCGCCCTGATCACCGAGGGCCTGCGCGGCGACGGCGCAATCCTGGTCAATGCCGAGGGCAAGCGCTTCACCGACGAGGTCGGCACCCGCGACGCGGTGTCCGCCGCCGAGATCGCCCAGACCGGCTCCTACTCCTGGCTGATCGTCGACCAGGCCATGGCGGATGCTTCCACCGTGATCCAGGGCTACATCAAGAAGGGCTACACCTTCTCCGGCGACACCTATGAAGCCCTGGGTGAGGCCATCGGCGTGGACGGCGCAGCGCTTTCCGATACCATGAACACCTGGAACGGCTATGTAGAGGCCAAGAACGACCCCGACTTCGGCCGTACCAGCTTCGCCAAGCCCCTCAATACTGCCCCCTACTACGCCATCAAGGTGACCGCCGGTGTGCACCACACCATGGGCGGCCTGAAGATCGACACCAACACCCAAGTGCTGGATGAGGCGGGCAATGTGATTCCCGGCCTGTTCGCCGCGGGCGAGGTAACCGGCGGCGTGCATGGCGCGAACCGTCTGGGCGGCAACGCCGTGGCGGATATCGTGGTGTTCGGCCGCATTGCCGGCGCCGCGGCTGCGGAATACGCCAAGTAAGCGAAATCCACCGCGTTTTTCCGGGGCTGCTCTGATCACAGGGCAGCCCCTTTCGCATCCCGTTCAGGCGACAAAAATCCCGTGTTCCCCTTGCAAACCGCGTCCCGCCGTGATAGGATAAGGCAAACACATTTTCGGAAAGGAAGTGTTCACCATGGCGACCAAAAAGGCTGCCAAGCCCGAAAAGGCCGAAACCGCCCGCGACGGCGCGCAGGCCGAAAAGCTCAAGGCCCTGGAGCACGCCCTGGCGGATCTTGATAAACAGTTCGGCAAGGGCGCCGTTATGAAGCTGGGAGAAAATGCCGGCACACAGAACATCCCCGTCATCCCCACCGGCTGCCTGACTCTGGACGCTGCCCTGGGCGTGGGCGGCATTCCCCGGGGCCGTATTGTGGAAATCTACGGCCCGGAATCCTCCGGTAAAACCACCGTCGCCCTGCATATTGTGGCTGAGGCCCAGAAGGCCGGCGGCATCGCAGCCTTTGTGGACGCGGAGCACGCGCTGGACCCCGCCTATGCCCGCAAGCTGGGCGTGAACATCGACGAGCTCTACGTCTCCCAGCCCGATACCGGCGAGCAGGCCCTCGAAATTGCCGAAGCCCTGGTGCGTTCCGGCGCGCTGGACGTGGTGGTCATCGACTCGGTGGCTGCCCTGGTGCCCAAGGCCGAAATCGACGGCGAAATGGGCGACAGCTTTGTGGGCCTGCAGGCCCGCCTGATGAGCCAGGCCCTGCGCAAGCTGGCCGGCATCATCAACAAAACCGGCTGCGTGGCCATCTTCATCAACCAGCTGCGTGAAAAGGTGGGCGTAATGTACGGCAACCCCGAAACCACCCCCGGCGGCCGAGCGCTGAAGTTCTATGCCTCGGTGCGCCTGGACGTGCGCCGCGGCGAGCAGCTCAAGAACGGCGCCACCGTGGTGGGCAACCATACCAAGGTCAAGGTGGTCAAAAACAAGGTCGCCCCGCCCTTCCGCGTGGCGGAGTTCGACATCGTGTACGGCGAGGGCATCAGCAAGGAAGGCACCCTGCTGGACATGGCCGTGGAGCGCGACATTATCCACAAGAGCGGCGCGTGGTTCTCCTACAAGGATCAGCGCATCGGCCAGGGCCGCGAGAACACCCGCCTGTTCCTGCGGGATAACCCCGAAATCACCGGGGAAATCGAGGCGATCCTCCGCAAGGAGCTGTTTGAAAATCCCATTCCCGTAGGCGAGGAAGCCGCCGCCCAGAACGAGGAGGACGAGGACGACCTGGCCCTGCTGGAGGAGGACGAAGGGCTGGACGGCGAGGAATAAGCCGTTCCCCGGAAGGATGAACGATATGAAGAAAATCGGCGCGCTGGAGGCAGGCGGCACCAAAATGGTGCTGGCCATCTATGACGAAGCGGGGCAGGAGCTGGAGCGCCTGACCCTGCCCACCGAAACCCCGGACATAACCATGCCGCCCATGCAGGCGTTTTTCCGCGACCACGGAATCGACGCGCTGGGCGTGGGCAGCTTCGGCCCCCTGGCGCTTGGCGAGGCTGACCCGAACTACGGCGCCATCACCACCACGCCCAAGCTGGCCTGGCGGAATTATCCCCTGCTCCAGCGCCTGACCGAGGGGCTTGACATTCCCAGCGCCATCGACACCGACGTAAACGCCGCCGCCCTGGCCGAGGCCGAGGCAGGCGCGGCGCGGGGCTGCCGCAGCGCGGTGTATGTAACCATCGGCACGGGCATTGGCGCGGGCATCTGCATTGACGGCAGGCCCGTGCACGGCATGCTGCACCCCGAAGCGGGGCACATGCTGCTGCGTCCCCACCCCGACGATCCCCTGCCCCGGGGCGTGTGTCCCTATCATGACGGCTGCCTGGAGGGGCTGGCCGCCGGCCCTGCCCTCGGCGCGCGGGCCCACGGCAATGCCAAGGATCTGCCGGACGATCACCCGCTGTTTGCCCTGGAGGCCCACTATCTGGCGCAGATGTGCGTGAACCTGATCCTCACCGTCAGCCCGGAGAAGATCATCCTGGGTGGCGGGGTCATGCAGCGCGCAAGCCTTTTCCCCATGATCCGCAGGGAAACCCAGCGCCTGCTGGGCGGCTATGTGCAGACCGAGCAGGTGCTGTCCGGCATCGACGGCTACATCGTGCCTCCGGCGCTGTTCCCGGTCAGCGGGCTGTACGGCAGCTATCTGCTGGGCAGGCAGGCGCTTGCACAAAATGTATAACGGCAAAAGGGGACGGAGCAGGATTCCGTCCCCCTTTGCATGCCCCGGCACCGCCAAAATCTTTCCCAAACGCTTGAAAACGCTTGTATTTCCGAAAAAGCTGTGGTATACTTCCGCTGTATGGTTTGAGCGGCCCGCTCCAGCGGGCACGACCGCGCGGCTCCGGCTGCGCAGCACATGAAAGAAGGGTTTAACGTAGAGAGTGGACATGGCCGGGCGGCGCAAAGGCCGCAGGCATCCTGGCAGCGGGCCTTTGCCCCCACCGGATGGCTTGCACCCTTTGGCGGCGCGAAGGCTGATGTGTGCCACTCTTTTCTGTTACGCTTCTGGAAATGATTTCCATTTGACGGAGGAACGCAATGCCCAAAGCGGAACTGACTGCCGTGGTCGAGCCCCGCTGCCGCCGCCTGGCGGAGGAGCAGGGGCTGGAGCTGGTGGATGTGTGCCTGGACAAGGAAAGCGCGGGCAAATACCTGCGCATCTACATCGACAAACCCGAGGGCGTGTCCCTGGACGACTGCGAGCGGTATCACCGGGCTATCCAGCCCCAGCTGGAAAGCTATGATTACGACTTTCTGGAGGTGTCCTCTCCCGGGGTGGACAGGCCGCTGAAGAAGGACCGCGACTTTGAACGCGCCATCGGCCAGGAGGTGGAGGTGCACCTGTTCAGGGCCATGGACGGCGTGAAGCTCATCACCGGGAATCTTGCGGATTTCTCCAGGGATGAAATCGTACTCGACACCCCCTCGGGTGAAAAGCGCCTGTCCCGCAAGGCCTGCGCCCTGGTGAAGCCCGTGGTGGACATGGAAGGCGTCGAAAACGTGGACTTGTCCGAGTAAGCCCCGCATACAATACGCATCGGAAGGCGGTAGCATCATCATGAAATCAGAAATTATCGAAGCCATCAAGGCCCTTGCCAAGGAGAAGGACATCAGCGAGGAAATGCTCTTTTCCACCATCGAGGAGGCCCTCAAGGCCGCCTATCGCAAAAACCTGCCCAAGGGCGCCGTGGTGCCCACCAGCCTGGCGGTGACCGTCAGCCGTGCCGACGGCTCGGCCCATGTGTACGCCCGCAAGCTGATTGTGGAGGAGGTTGAGGAGCCCGGCAGCCAGATCACCCTGGAGGAGGCGCAGAAGATCCGCCCCACCTACCAGATGGGCGACATTGCCGAGGTGGACGTGACCCCCAGCGGCTTCCTGCGGGTGGCCGCCCAGACCGCCAAGCAGGTGATCATGCAGCGTATCCGCGAGGCGGAGCGCGGCAAGATCTACGACGAATATATCGAGAAGGAAAGCGAGATTCTCACCGGCATCGTGCAGCGGGTGGAGCCCAAGGCCGTGTATGTCGAGCTGGGCCGCACCGAGGGCGTGCTGGAGCAGAGCGAGATGATCCCCGGCGAGGTGCTCCACGACGACGACCACATCAAGGTCTATGTGCTGGAGGTGCACCGTGCCGGCCCCGTGGGTCCCCGCGGGCCGCAGGTACGGGTCAGCCGCATCCATCCCAACCTGGTCAAGCGTCTGTTTGAGATGGAGGTGCCTGAAATCGCCGGCGGCGTGGTGACCATCAAGTCCATCGCCCGCGAGGCGGGCAGCCGCACCAAGATGGCCGTGCATTCCTCCGACATGATGATCGATCCCGTGGGCGCCTGCGTGGGCCAGCGCGGCAGCCGCGTGGACCGCGTGGTCAGCGAGCTCAAGGGCGAGAAGATCGACATCATCAAGTGGTCCAGCGACCCGGCCGAGTTTGTGGCCAACGCCCTGAACCCCGCCCATGTGCTGAGCGTGTTCGTGGCGGAAAATGAAAAGGCCTGCCGCGTGATTGTGCCGGACAACCAGCTGTCCCTGGCCATCGGCAAGGAGGGGCAGAACGCCCGCCTGGCCGCCAAGCTCACCGGCTGGAAGATCGACATCAAGTCCCAGTCCCAGGCTGCGGAAATGACCGACATGGTGGATGACGGCATGCCCGCCCTGGACGAAAGCCTGGAGCCGTTCCCCGTGATGGACGACATGCCCATGGACGAGGACGATACGCTGTAAGGGATATTCGGGGAGGTTGACGGGCGGATGAAGCCGAAGAAAACGCCCATGCGCATGTGCGTGGGCTGCCGGGAAATGAAGCCCAAGCGCGAGCTGATCCGCGTGGTGCGCAGCCCGGACGGGGCCGTTTCGCTGGATCCCGTGGGCAAAAAGCCGGGCCGCGGCGCCTATGTGTGCCGCAGCGAGGCGTGCATGAAGCGGGCCATCAAGCAGCGGCAGCTGGAGCGTGTGCTGGAGGTGCAGCTGACCGAGGAGGTTTCCCGGCAGCTGCAGGAAACCATCGCAGCCCTGCCGCCGCCGGACGGAGGCGATCAGCCCCTTGGATGAGGCAAGGTTGCGCGGACTGATGGGCCTGTGCGTTCGGGCCAGACAGGCGGTGTTCGGTGAGGACGGCTGCATGAAGGCCATCCGCACGGGAAGCTGCCAGCTGCTGCTCCTGGACGGCGGCGCGTCGGACGCCACGAAGAAAAAGTATCGCTCCGCCTGCGAAAACGTGGGCATTCCCATGGGCGAGATCCCGGAAAATCTGCTGCTGGAGGCCACCTCCCGCCCCGGCGTTGCCATGGCGGTAACCCAGGAGGGACTGGCCCGGCAGATGATCAGGCTCCTCGGGCCGGAAGGCCCGGAAGCTCAACCAATGAAATCGGCAAATAATTGCGGGGGTGCAAGCGTCGAATGACGAAAGTGAAACTGAAGGATGCCACAAAGGAACTGGCCGCCGAGGCCCAAAAGGTGCTGGGCGACGCGACCCGTGTGCGCAAGGGCGCGGACAGCCTGGTGCAGTCCCTGAAAAAGCTGGAGAACCGCTTCCAGCGCGAAAAGGAGGAGGCCGCCGCCCAGCTGCGCCGCGAGGAGCAGCAGAAGGCTGCCGCCGCCCATTCCAAGGCATTCACCATGCTGGATGACGAGGAAAAGGCGCAGGTAGCCGCCGTGCAGGCTGCCGCCGAGGCAGAAAAGGCCCGCGCCGAGGAAGCCGCCCGCGAGGAAAAGGCCCGTGCCGAGGCTGCCGAGAAGGCTGCCCGTGAGCAGGAGCGCCAGGCCGCCGAGGAAAAGGCCCGCGCTGAAGCCGCCGAGAAGGCCGCCGAAGCCGCGAAGGCCCAGACCAAGGCGGAAAAGCCCGCCCCCGCCAAGGCAGAGAAGGCCGCCGCGCAGCCCAGGGCCGAAAAACCCGCCGAACCGAAAAAGCCCGCCATCGGGCAGATTATCAGCCGTCCCGGGCAGCAGACGCAGCCGCAGAAGCCCGTCGGCCTTGCGCCCAATGTGATCCGTGCGCCCCAGCCCCGGCCTGTGCAGCAGGGACAGGCTGCACCCCGGCCCGCCGGTCCCTATGGCCGTCCCGCCAATCCCCAGGGCCCCTACGGCCGGCCTGCCAATCCCCAGGGTCCCTATGGCCGGCCCGCCAATCCTCAGGGCCCCTATGGCCGGCCTGCCAATCCGCAAGGCCCCTATGGCCGTCCCGCCAATCCCCAGGGCCAGCAGGGCGGCTTTGCCCGGCCCGCTCAGGGTGGCGCGCCCCGACCCCAGGGTGGATTTGCCCAGCGTCCCGCCGGCGCCCCCGGCGCGGGCGGCTATGGCCAGCGGCCTCAGGGCGGTGCGCCCCGGCCCGCAGCCGGCGGCCGTCCCGGCATGGGCCGCAGCAAGGGTCCCGAGCTGACCCCCGTGGTGGAGAAGGAACGCGTTTCCAACTACGATCCCAACAAGAAAAATTACGTGCGCCAGCACGACCCGGAGCGGGTGACCCGCAACCGCAAGCAGGAGGCCCGCAACAATTTCAGCGGCTATGACGACGATGTGATCCGCGGCGGCAAGCGCTCCCGCGTGAAGAAGCCCTCCGCGCAGCAGATGATGGCCCCCATCAAGATTGAAACCGCCTACATGGCCGGCGACACCATCGTGGTGCGCGACCTGTGCGAAAAGATCGGCAAAACCTCGGGCGAAATCATCAAGAAGCTGTTCCTGTTGGGCAACATGGCTACCATCAACAGCGAGATTGACTTTGATACCGCTCAGCTGGTGTGCTCCGACTTCGACATCACCCTGGAGCGCAAGGCCGAACAGACCGCCGAGGACGCCCTGGTGGCCGAGGACTTCGACGATGCCGAGGAGAACCTGGAGCCCCGTCCGCCGGTGGTGACCATCATGGGTCACGTCGACCACGGCAAGACCAGCCTGTTGGACTACATCCGCAGCGCCCACGTGACCGCAGGCGAGGCTGGCGGCATCACCCAGCACATCGGCGCGTACACCGTGGATGTGGACGGACGGCAGATCACCTTCCTGGATACCCCCGGCCACGAGGCCTTCACCGCCATGCGTGCCCGCGGCACCCAGGCGACGGACATCGCCGTGCTGGTGGTGGCTGCCGACGACAGCGTGATGCCTCAAACCGTGGAATCCATCAACCATGCCAAGGCTGCCGAGGTGCCGCTGATTGTAGCCATCAACAAGATGGATAAGCCCGCGGCCAACCCAGACCGCGTGAAGCAGGATTTGACCAACTATGGCGTGGTGTGCGAGGACTGGGGCGGCGACACCATCTGCGTGCCTGTGTCCGCACTGACCGGCGAGGGCGTGGACGAGCTGCTGGAGATGATCCTCCTGCAGGCCGACATGCTCCAGCTGCGCGCCAACCCCAACCGCCTGGCCAAGGGCGTGATCGTCGAGGCCAAGCTGGACAAGACCCGCGGCCCCCTGGCCACGGTGCTGCTGCAGAACGGTACGCTGCATGTGGGCGACAACATCATCGCCGGCATGGCGGCTGGCCGTGTGCGCGCGCTGATCAACGACCGGGGCGAGAAGGTGCAGTCCGCCGGGCCGTCCATGCCTGTGGAGATCATGGGCTTTGACGAGGTGCCCTCCGCAGGCGACGAAATGACCGCCGTGGGCGACGACCGTCTGTCCCGTCAGGTGGCTGCGGAGCGCCGCGAAAAGCTGCGCGCCTCCCGCGAGGCCACCGCCGCCAAGGTGAGCATGGAGAACCTGTTCTCCACCCTGGAGGAGGGCAAGCAGACCACCCTGAACATGATTATCAAGGCCGACGTGCAGGGCTCTGTGGAGGCCGTGAAGCAGGCCATGGAGAAGCTGTCCAACGACGAGGTGAAGGTGCGCGTGCTGCACTCCGGCGCCGGCGCCATCACCAAGGACGACGTGAACCTGGCCAGCGCCTTCAACGCCATCATCATCGGCTTCAACATCCGCCCCGACGCCTCCGCCCGCGAGGCCGCCGAGAAGGAAAAGGTGGATGTGCGCCTGTACACCATCATCTACAAAGCCATCGAGGATATGGAGAAGGCCATGAAGGGCCTGCTGGAGCCCGAATACCGCGAGGTGCTGCTGGGCCATGCCGAGGTGCGCAACGTGTTCAAGATCACCGGCGCGGGCA
Source organism: uncultured Clostridia bacterium (assembly GCA_945877525.1). Taxonomy (GTDB): domain Bacteria; phylum Bacillota; class Clostridia; order Christensenellales; family Aristaeellaceae; genus UBA11524. Next base: position 15,162 of record CAMDVP010000044.1, read on the forward strand.
TCATCGCCGGCTGCTATGTGCAGGACGGCAAGATGCAGCGTAACGCTCAGGTGCGCCTGCTGCGCGACAACGTGGTCGTCTTTGAGGGCAAGCTGAGCAGTCTGCGCCACCTCAAGGAGGACGTGAAGGAAATGAAGGAAGGCTTCGAGTGCGGCATGAGCCTCGAGGGCCACAACGATATCAAGGAAGGCGACATTGTGGAGTGCTTCGTGATGGAGGAAATCCCCCGCTAAGCGCCCTGCCGCCCATGCTCCCTGGGGCCAATCGCTCCAGGGAGTTTCACCCTGCCGGGGGGCTTTGCCCCCGGACCCCACCAGAGGGCGCTGCCCTCTGGACTCCCGGTCAGGGCGCTGCCCTGAC
>CAMDVP010000045.1 GCA_945877525.1 uncultured Clostridia bacterium
TGCGCCGGCTGCCCGTCATCCGTTTCGGCATCCCGGGAAATGGCAAAGGAACGGTTAGCCATCGCGCTCACCGGTATGCCCGTAAACTGTTCTGAACGCACCCTGCTGTCAACCGTTTGCGAACCCTGTTCCACGGCATATGTCGGCTGCTCGTCAACCGTCGTTTCCGCATCATGGGATATCCCGTAGCGATTCTTGTGATCCTGCAATGCCATTGGTTCATATTCCTTCCTTGGCGTTGGAGTGTGTTTCTCCATAGGGTCAGGAGCAGCTTTGAGCAGATTTTTTCCCGCTATGCTTCATGAAAACGGATGGTTGGCGTGATATTGCAGACATGCGGGGGAGAAAGCTGCTAAATGCTGCCAGACCCATGAATCAACTCGCGTCAGTTCTGATTGATCTTAACGCCGCAATGGCCCAGGCGCAGCTCTGCGCCTGCATGCAGCGGCACCTTGGTCTTGTGAATCATCTGATTATCCACCATCGTGCCGCCCTTGGAGGTATCCGTGTAATACAGCTGCCCCGCCTCATACACAAAACTGCCATGCTCACGGGAAATGCTGGTATCTTCCGGATCCATCAGGATGTCCGCCTGTACGCTGCGGCCGATCATCAGTACGCGCCCCTCTTCCACATCGAAACTCTTGAACGCGTTCACACCGCGGCTGTCGGTTATCATCATGGTAAGATGCCAGCTGCCGGTGTTCACCGTCGTCGGGGCGTCTGCGCCAATCACATTCAGGGCGTCGCTGTTCAGGTCCGCCGTCGGAGCGTCAGATCCCACTGCCAGACCTCCGCTGATGACAGGCGGCAGGTCATGGGTTTCATCAGCCTTCTTTTTTCTGCCGGATATGACCGCCACCACGATGATCACAATCATGACCACCACCAGCAGCAGCCCGAAGGCCACAAGAATCCACATGGGAATCGTCCGGCTGGCAATTTCTGTATTGCTTGTCAGCAGCTTGCGAATGCGCTCCAGGAAGTCCAGCTTTGTATTCTTGACTTTGGACGAAAGCACCAGCTGCTGTTCTTCCCAGCTGATTCCCTCTTCGCCGTCCACCATGCCGTTCACGCTCAGGAACCGCTCCCAAGCCTGCTGTGTCTTGTCGTCATAAGCGCCGGGGATAAACGCGCCGTCAATATCGTCGTAATAGCCCAGCTCCTTTAGCGCCAGCTGCAGGGCGCAGACCTGCTCCCGGGCTGCATCGCTGATGGCTCGGTCAACGCCGTCGCCCTGGTAGATGGTCACCGGCGTATCGGACGCAGGCACGGCTGCGTCGCTCATCAGGATGTTCCAGGCCGCGACCGTCATCACGCCCTCGCTGTTCTGCAGGCCGTTGCGCAGGCAGAAGCTGCGAATCGCCAGGGCCATATTGTTTGCGTCGAAGTTGGCGTTCTCGTTCAGGTAGCCCAGCTCCACCAGCTTTTCGCGGGCGCTCATGGCCAGTTCACCGGTCAGCTCGCTAAGGTAGAATTTCACGTTCGGGTCAGGTGTTGCCGTTGCCTGCGGCTTTGCCTTGCCGGACTTGAGGAAGTTGAACGCCTCCTCCGTGATGCCCTGTTGCTCGCTGGGGCGATGCAGCTGGTTATCCTCACAGAAACGGACAACTGCGCTCTCGGTTGCATCGCTATATGTGCTGCCGCCTTCGCCGTCGTAGTAGTACAGCTCCGCCAGCAGACGGTTCAGCTCAATTACCTGGCCCTTGCTTCCCACATCATAGCCAATATAGCAGGGGTAGGGATCTGCCGTAGGAGCAAGGGTCGGCGCCACCGTGGGCGCGGGGATCACCTTGTCGGAGAAGAGCAGGTCAAAGGCTTCCTTGGTCAAGCCGCCATTGACGGGCTTGTCCTTCAAGCCGTTCTGTTTGTAGAAACGCTGCACGGCCGCCTCCGTGGCATCCGAATAGACGCTGCTGTCGCGCAGGCTTTCATCCGTCAGGTAATAGGTGTCCAGCAGGCGGTTGTTCAGCTGCTGGGTGAGGGTACGGCTTTCCGTATTATAACCCACATAGGTCGGATCCTCGGTGGGCGCAGCGGTGGGAGGCACGGTGGGATTGGGTATGGCCGCCCCGCTCTTGAGCAGCAGGAATGCTTCTTCCGTCATACCGCCTCGGGAAGGCTTGTCCGTCAGGCCGTTCACCGTGTAGAACTGCTGAACCGCTGCCTCCGTCTCATCCGTGTAGGTGCTGGTAATGCTGCCGGTGTAGTAGTACATCTCGCTCAGCAGGGTGTGCAGTTCCTGGATTTCCCCCTTGTTCAGTGTATCGTAGCCGATATACACAGGATCCTTGGTCGGCTCGGGGGTAATGACGGGTGTTTCCGTGGGCTGAGGCGTATAGGTAGGGATGCCGCTCATTGCCAGATTCAGCTGGCTGCTGCGGGCCAGCACATTGCCGCCCTGGTAGCCAATAGCCAGTATCTGGTCCTTCGCTTCCAACGCGCGCACTTCCGCTGGCAGCAGCAACTCAGACATGTAGACATGCCGGGAAATCCGTGTGGCGTTATCCACGGCGGTCTTGTAATTTTCTGCGTTAACCACGCCTGAGCCGTTGGGTGTGATGGTATTGCCCAGCGTGATCAGATCGCTGCTGGAATTCTGCTTGCTCAGGATCATTACGTTCAGGGGCAGATACATGCCCTGGAAGCGCTGGATCAGATTCTCAGCAGTCATGGTGGAACCACGCTCGTTGCCGTCCGTGATGACGATGATCACATGCTGCACAGATTCGGTATCCTGCACCGCCATCGTCACAGCTTCGTTGATACCGTCCAGCATGCGGGAGTTCAGATTCTGCTTGTTGCCCTCGAAGCGGCTCTGATACAGTGCCAATGCCTCTGCCGCGTACACATAGTCCGAGGAAGTGATATCGCCCGCCACCCTCACGAAGGCTACCCGGTCGTTGGCAGCCATGTTTGCCGCGGCGTAGGCAATAACGCTCTCCACGCTGGTGTTGACGCTGTTATAGAACCTGGTGTCGTCTACAACGAAAATGTAGCTGACACCGTAGGCATTGTTCGGCTGGGAGACTTCCTGCAGATCCATGTTGCCCAGCTTGTAGGACAGCAGATTACTTACCTTTTGATCCGTAACGTACCACACGTTCAGATGGTCGTTGTTTTGCTGCGTACGCGTAATCTGCCAGGCATAGACCGTCGCCGGTGCCTGCGTCTGCTCCGCTGCTGCCGGAAGCAGGCTCAGCATCAGCATTGCGCACAGTATCAGGCTTATCAGCCGTTTCAAACCACTCATTTGTATCTTCCTCCAGCCATGATTGTGTCTCAATTTGTCCACTCCGGGGTATAGCGATCTGTCAGCTGCTTGAGCTTGGTGATTTTCTCTGCATTGGAGTCGATAGTCAGCCCAATGGGGCCGAAGGTGCAGCGTTCATTACCCGCAAAGGAAATTTCCGCCCACCAGGCGCCGTCGCTGAGCATTTCCTTCTTCTCAAACTGGAACAGCAGCACAAATCCGCTGCTTCCCGTTGAGATGTCAAAGCCCGCCAGTCCGCTGAGTACGTTCCCGTCCACATTGCGGGCAAACAGGTTGCGCTTGTTTTGCAGGGTGATCGTCTTGGTGCAGACGCTGTCCGTCATGGCCCTATCCGAGTAGATGGTCAGTTCAGCCCGTTCCAGCCCCTGTAGCATTTCATCCGCATAGTAATAGCCGGTGAACCAGATGCTCGCGGGATGGAACACATTCTCCCGCTCGTCAATGCCGCACGCCCAGCCCTCCAGGGTGCTGGAGGCGCTCATGGCCTGCTGCTGGCTATCCGCAGCATAGCTGATGGTTACCTGATCCAGCTCCTGCGCGATGCCGTTCACGTCTGCCACCAGCCTCAACGTGTAGCTTTCGCCGCCCGTCAGGCTGCTCTTGTCAAACTCGCGTTTGGATACCCGCCAACCCTTGTCGGCCTGTGCGCTGCTCAGGGCGCTGTTTTCCATCACCTTGACCAGCTGATCGGATGTCATTCTGTCATCGTTGAAGATCTGGCTAACTACCTGCCCCTGTACGTTGACAACCTCTACGCGCACGTTGCTAACATTTGCTGCTTCGCCGCTCACAACGTCCGCCAGCACGCTGATGACACTGTCGCTTTCATACTCGGCGCCCTGCTCCGGGCGGCTAATCACGCCGTATACACGGTTGCGCTCCACCTGAACCGGCACGGTAACTGCTTCGGACACATTGCCATAGGCGTCTGCCAAACGAATGCTCAGGCTGTCCTGCTGCACCAGTTGGCTCACATCCAGTATCACATATCCGCGTCCGTCGCCATCCCACTGCCAGGCACTATCGTTGAGGCTGACGCCACCATAGCGCTCTGTCTGCACAGTCAACGTGGTTGTACTGGAGAATACGTTCATTCCCTCCACAGATGCTGGCGCTATGTAATAGTCCGCCTGATAGAGCCAACTGACTGACACGCCCTTACCGTCCTGATAGGTCACCGTGACGATGCTGATGACGCCGTCCCGGTCGGGCAGCTGCACGCTGGCCTGCCATTGTCCGCTGTCGTCCGACTGGACGGTGCTTTCAGCCTCCACCGTGCCGTCCTCCGCCTGAAGGGTTAACCGCAGGGTCTTGTTTTTCGCTGCCGTGCCCTTTAGCTCTGCCATGGGCGACGAGGGACCGTACATGATGCTCTGTCCTGGGGATATGCCCTCGGCCACGATCGGATCTCGGGGCAGAGTCGCGACCGTCATGCTGACCGTCTGCGTGTTGCCATAGCCATCCGTCTCCAGCAACTGAATGACGCTGCCGCCCGTCAAGCGCAGCTCGGAAATGGTGAAGCTGCCGTCATTGGACACGCCAGTCTTGCCAAGCAGCGTTCCATCCATCGTTCTGCATTCGATGCTTGCGCCTGGCTCTGCCGTACCGGAGATGGATGTCATCTCATCGTCAATCTGGGACTGGCTGAGCATGATGGGCTCCGCATAGCGGTCAATGCCCAGCAACAGCGGTGCCTCTGCCGTAACTGACTGCTGCGCGGCATAGCGCACATTCAGCCGGATTTCCGTCAGACTGTTGCCCTGGGTCAGCTCGCTTACATTAAGCATGTAGTTCCATCGGCCGTCCGCAGCGGCTTGCGTCTGCCGACTCCACTGCATATCAACCGCGTATATCTCCAGCGTCTGTCCTGCCACGGCCTCGCCAATTACCGTAATGGTATTGCTCACGCCAACCGTCAGGTTTGTCGCGCTCTCGCCGTAGAAGCCGATGGTCGGCCTATCCAGCATGGGGTTCTCCACCGTCAGCATCAGCGTTTCTGCCGCCGTTACATCCGGCTGATTCACATATCTCAGCCCGATTTCCATGCTGACTGTTTCGCCAATGCCTACGCCGCTGTCGCTCAGCGTCACCTCGTAGCGCCATTCGCCGCTGTCATCGGCAGTAACCACTGCGCTGGTCTCGCCAATGGTCAGCGTCATGCGCTGCTCCGGCTCGCCCGTTCCGATGAGCACCGTCGTTTCACTGATGGTCAGGGTTTGAGCCTTGCTGCCATCTGCAAAGCTCAAGGTTGGCGTCTGGTAGATAATGGGGATATCCACAGCTATGCGCAGGGTTTGCAGGGAGCGGTTTGTATCATCCGCCGCGTCTACAGCCTCAAGCTTAAAGGTGTGCGCCTGTCCCGGTTCGCAGCGGAAATCCGCAGCCGAAGCGTCCAGGTACCACGCGCCGTTCGCATCCGTTGTCACCTGTGCCAGCAGCACATCGTCTGCCAGGATGTTCATCTGCGCGCCGGCGGCCCCCGTACCATGCAACTTCAGCGCAGCATCCGCACTTTCCAAGCGGATGAAGCTCTGCTCTGTTCCCTCGATGGCAATCGTCGGCGGAACGCGAATATCATCCTGGGCGATATTGGCCACCAGTCGCAGCTGCTGCGCCGCCTGACCATCCGCCGCATCGGGGTACGACGCGGTCACTGCGTATTCCGTTACTTCGCCAATCTGTGCGCCAAGCTGCGCCGCCGGAAGCGCATAGTACCAGCGTCCGCCGGCATCTGCCGCGGTAGGATAATATGTCTTGTCGCCCACCTGCAGCACGATGCTTTCCCCCGGCGTCGCTTCGCCGGCAAAGACAATCTGATCCTCGTTGGAGGTCACCAGCAGCTCCTGTGCCGCTGTGCCTTCAAAGCCCAGGATCAGCTCCTTCTGCGGAGCCCTGACCATCAGCTGCAGCGCGCTACCCGCGCCTACGTCCACCACCTCATATCGAACCGACAGCTGATAGGTTTCCGTTTTACCGGGACGAACCACCCACTCAGAGGTGTCCAGCACAGCCGTCCACATGCCGTCAGAGGCCGTTGCATAGGCGGTGTCTATGCTTGCCTGGCCTGATTTGACCGATATCGCCAGACGCTGTCCGCTCTCTGCAGTGCCCGACAAGCGCACCGGCTCGCCCAGGCTGACCTGCATATTGCTCGCCGTGGAATCTGCAAATTGTAATGTCAGCTGCGCAAACTGACGGTTGACCTCAAGCACCAGATCATTCTCTGCCGGCGGCTCGTCAGGATTGGCATAAGCGATGCTGACCTTGTAGCGCTTGGTTTGATTGGCGGGCGTTTGCAGCTCGGAGGACTGGAAGGAGCAGCGCCACCGGCCGTCTGCCTCTGCCGTGACCTCCTGGGAGATCAGCATCTCCGTGCCGGACATAGCGCTGACAGACAGCACCAGCTTTTCGCCCGCCTCTGCCGTGCCGGTCAGCGATACTGTACTGTCGCCCGTCAGGGTCTTGGTATTGCCCTTTACCTGATCGGTGGTCGCATAGGTCAGGGTCGGTGCGGCAAAACGATTTGTATCCTGTGGCATCAGCAGAAACACGCCTACAAACAGACAGATGATCACCGCCAGCGTGCCCAGGGCCAGTTGAATGGGGGAGGGCTTTTTCTTGTCGCCCACCAGCCTGCGCAGACGCTGCGCCATTTCTGCAGCGGACTGCGTGCGCTTCGCTGGATCAGGATCGGTCGCCTCCATCAGAATCCTGTCCAGCTCCACCGGAATGGTGGGGTCGTTGACCACCGTGCGTAAGGATGGCAACATCTGCCCGTTCAGGTTTTTGTCCACGTTGCCTGCGATCATCTTGAACAGCACGACCGCCATGGCATAAACGTCGCTGTATGCGCCCTGCTTCTGCCGGTTGATCTGTTCCAGGGGCGTGTAGGCGGGCTTCTTGGAGGATTTCAACTTCTCAGGATGGTTCTGGGCATCATCCAGCAGCTCCGCGCTGCCAAAGTCAATCAGGCAGGTCTCTTTGCCCCCAAGTATAAAAATGTTGTTGCAGCTGATGTCGCGATGAAGCAGGTTATTCCTGTGCAGTTCATGCAGCGCCGATAGAATTTCAATCGCCAGTGGCACCGCCTCCTGCCACTTGAACGGGCGATTGATAACGTCTCGCATATAGTCGTCAATCGTTTTGCCGTCCAGGTACTCCATCAGGATGTAGGAGGTGCCGTTTTCGTCAAACTGGTCGAAGATGGACACCACATGCTTAATGTGCGCATCGCTGGCGCGGCTCATCATCCGCGCCTCATGAAGGAAGTTCATCCTGTTCTTGCGAACCGTTTCCTCCATCTCCGGCGTGACAATCAGATGATTATCCATGCCGCGCTCGCAGCCCGTGGGATAGTATTCCTTGATGGTTCGGATGGCGTGCAGGTGCCAGTCATAAGCAATATAGGTGATGCCAAAGCCGCCATGGCCCAACGCACGCCCAACCTCAAAGCGATCGTCGTGAAGCCGCGTACCCGGCTTGAGATCGCGACGGTCTGTTGGATAATAGGGGATGGCATGATGGCAGTGCGGGCATACGCTTTCCTGGGCGTTCACCTCGCTCATGCAGCAATAGCATAATGCCACGGTCGGGTCTCTCCTTTATATTCAGATCATCATTCCCTGGTAATGGTAAGGGTATAGGTATCCTCGTTGCTTGCCGATAGTTTGGCCAACTGGGCGGCATCAGGCTCTGGCAGGTCCTGGCTCAGCGCGTCGGCAATTACCACCGTCGTGTTGTCCTTGCCCCCCATTTCCAGCGCCGCGGCAACCAGCGCGGCAGCTGCATCACTGGGCGATCCGCTGCTAAGCAGCCGGTTGATTTCATCCTCCGGCAGTAGATCGGACAAACCGTCCGAGCAGATCAGGAGACGGTCGTTCCGGCAAAGCATGAAGGCATTGTGCTGCACAAAATCCTTGCTTATCCGCTCCTCGGGGATGCCGATGTAGCAGTCGATCTTGTTGCTGTCCACATGCTTGCGCATCTGCTCCTTGGTCAGCTTTCCGGCAAGCATCATCCGATATACGGCAGACTGATCGGTGGATACCTGCCTGAGCTGGCCCAAACGGCGCACATAGACCCGGCTGTCGCCTATATTGGCCACATGCACAATATTCCCGTTCAGATACACCATGGCCAGCGTCGTGCCCTCACGCCTGCCGGCGCCATTGCGCTTGCGGTTGTCTGCGCTGACCGCTTTGTTCGCATTGTGGGCATAGCTCTCGATTCGGTTGCGGATTTCCAGCTCGTTCAAGGGCGTCATCAGCTCCCGCAGACGCTCAATGCAGATATACGCTGCACGCTCGCCGCCTTCCAGCCCGCCCATGCCATCGCATACGGCAAGCACATGATAGGGCGCTTGCACCGTTGTCGTCAGGCGCGCTCCCTGGTTGACTTCCTTGAGCTCCATGCAGTCGCCATTCACAAAGAAATTATCCTCGTTGTTACCTCTCACGCATCCAATGTGGCTGATCACTGCAACGTTCAGGGCGATTTCCATGCTTGCTCATCTCCGTCACTTCTTCATCCAGGTTACCGTCCGTTCTTCCAGCAGCCAGTATTCTCCACGTCCGTCCTCCGCATCGCGCTCCAGCGCCAGTTGCAGCGTTATCTCAACGTTCCTCAGCGCCTTGGGAAGTTCCACTCGCTTGACCTTGATCACGGCCGTATAGGTGTCGCCCGATTCTTCCTTGTGCTCCTTTGCCCGGATCACCTGATCGTTGACCACCATACAGCATGTGTAACCCTCGGGGCATTCAAAGGCACAGTATAGCGACACCTCCGACAGCACATCGTCCGCTTCCGGCCGCTCCCAATTCCATGATGCATGCAGTTCTCTGCCACTCTGATCGCGCCAGGATACGCTCTGCGCATATTCTCCCTGGCCCGGTATGAGCTGGAACGTATCGGTCAGGGGCTCGATGATCATCGGCTGCACCGTTGCGCTTGCCGTGGACTCAGGCTGACGCTCCTGTATGGTTTGTTCCGGCTCAGGCGAGCTCTGCTGCTTGCCGCTCAGATCCGTGCGCGTTGCTTGCCTCTCGTTCACCGTCGGGGCAGAGGGCGTCACCGTCGGAATCGGCGTGACCTTCACCAGCTCTGTTACATCCAGGCTCAGCAGCTTTCCTGCCTCCAGTCCTGTGCGGGCCGAAAGCGCTTCCTCCGCCGCATGCACAATGTCCTTCCGCATTTCCTGCGTCAGTTGCTCTGCATCATTCTGTCCTTGATGAAGATACCCCTTGGAGATCAGCCAGCCAATTTCATCGTCCTCAATCAAACCGTTGAGCTTGTAGCGGTTTCGGCGCACCTCATCCGTCAGCACATAGATTGCCTTTTCTACCTGCTCAAGGGAGATCGTTTCCTCCTGCGGAGTTACTTCCGGCGTTGGGGCAGGTGCATCATCACCCGTATCCCCGCTCAGGAGCTTCCTTTCCTGCGCTTCCTTTTGCGCCAGATAGAACAGCTTCTTCATGCCGTCGTCATCTTACGCGAAGACAGTCTCTTCATCCTCCGCCAGATGCTCCGTCTCGACGGGTGTAGGCGAGGGCATCAGCGTTTCCATGGCGTTCGCCTGACGCTTCAGTCCAGGCAGCGGTGTAGCCGTCGCTTCCGCAGACGACATGCCGGACGAAAACTGGTTCGCCGTTATCGCAGGCGTGCCAGTGGGTATTGCCGTGGGCGTACTGGTGGGCGTCACCGTCGGCGTGCAGGTAGGCGCACTGGTAGGTGTTGCTGTGGGCGTACTGGTGGGTGCCTCCGTCGGTGCGCAGGTAGGCGTACTGGTAGGTGCTGCTGTAGGCGTACTGGTGGGTGCTGCTGTGGGCGTACTGGTAGGTGTTGCCGTGGGCGTACTGGTGGGCGTCACCGTCGGCGTGCAGGTAGGCGTACTGGTAGGCGTTGCCGTGGGCGTACTGGTGGGCGTCATTGTCGGTGTACTGGTAGGTGCTTCCGTCAGCGTTGCTGTTGGACTCGCCAAAGGGGTGTCCGCGTGTTTCTGCTCGCTGTCCGGAACCCGATTCATGGCATACAAATAACCCAGTCCTGCGGCAATCGCGACAACCGCCAAAGCCGCAGCCACAGTAAGCACGGTTTTTCTGCGCGTGGAAGTTTTGGTATTCTTTACCTCGCCCACGCCGCGATAATCGCGCTGAGCAGGCATAGCGGGAATCGTCAGAGCGTTGATGCTCATCAGCACACGATCCCCTTCTCGGAAGAGAATCGGTGTGTCCAGCAGACGTTCCGCCTGTCCGGCGAAGTCCTGCTGACAGGCAAAGTCATACACTCGGTAAGCTGTGTTGTTTGCTTTAAACGCACAAAGAAAACGCAATGAACGCGGTGTCCTGTCTGACACAAAAAGGTCCACTGCCTTCTTGTAATTCTTCGTTTCCTTCACGGGAATCACTTCAGCATTGTCTGCCTTGCGGCCCGCAACCGTGGAAGGATAGAATTCCTCAACCAGGACAACGTGTGCATTGCTTTTTTCTTGGGCGATATAGCACTGGGCCTGTCTGCTGGATGCAATCATCACACCCAGCACATATTCGCGAAGTTCATCGCCTGGCGCCATGGCTGTTGCTGGCTTGCTGTACGCCCGCAAATCAAAATGGCAGCTTGCGCATACCATTTCTCCATAACTCAACGGTTGCATACAACGGTAGCAATACTTCGTGCTCATTTTCAGACCCCTGCTTTTTCTCTTTTCTGCATACCATGTCCGATATGATATTGGATACGCTTCGCAAAACGAATTGCAGACATGCACAACATGCATGTCAATGACGGACTGTGTATTGTCCGGGCGACCGGTGATCCAGTCGCCCGGACATTATTCCCTCAGGGATTGGTTAGTTTTTTTCTTCCAGCTCGTTCAGCGGCTGCCTGCGCTGCCTGTTCATGTACAGAGCGCGAACATCATTGTCGCCGCCGTTCTCCAGGTGGAAGCTGGTCTTCATAAGATTGGAGGGCAGGGAAACGTTGCTGGATACGCAGATCCAGTAGCCGTTGCTCGTTCCATCCGTTTGACTGCCGACAGCACGGGCAAGGAAGGCATCCACATCGGGACGCTCATTCTCGCTGCTCACGCCCTGCACGCCCAGGTAGATATCGTCAGTTTCCACTCCCTCGTCATAGGCCACCGTGGCAACAACCTGACCATCCTGCAGCGCCAGATGCACATTGCCGCACACAAAGGCGTTTGCTGCAGCCATCGGCAGATCCACACCGGCCGTTAGCTCCTCAATCCTCAGATAGGTGATCATGGTCCAATCAGGCGTCTCGTCATCGGACATGCCGCGCGCATTGGTGTACAGTTTGCCCATGGCAAAGGCCTTCATCGTATCGTTCTTACTGCCCACACCAACCGTATACGGGCCAAAGCGGTAAACATTATTGGCCAGGTCGGTCACGGTTACGTAGATCTCGTCGCCCTCCAGCACCAACGGCATATCCACCGTGAAACTGCCGTACACGTCGCGCACGATGCTCTTACGGGACACAGCCTCGCCGTTGATCGTTACAGAGATGCCGCTCACACGGGGCTCGGTAATGCCGGAGAGAATGTACATGTTCTCCGACAGGTGGGTCGTAAAGAGAATCGGATCGACGACCGAATCATACAGGAAGCTTTCGGAATAGGAGCCGGTCACATTGATGTAGTTGATCGTAAAGGTAATCTCCGCATTCTCCGGGAAGCCCTTGACGGGAATGATGAAGTCCGCAACGCCCGTGGCGTTGACATCCCAGGAAACACCGCTGCCAGACAACGACTTTGTCTCCTGATACAACGTCCTGCCGCCGCCCGTGATGACCAGGCTGACCTCCTCGTAGGCCGTGCCAATAACCGTGAGCTTCAGCTCCTCGGTCTTCATCTGCGAACGATCCAGGTACTGGTTGGTCTTACGGGTGGGTACCAGATCGATGGAATCTGCGTTGACAGGCTTGCCTGCAGACTTGCTCATCGAATCGGCAAACACCTCAGAGTTGCCTACCAGATCGTAATAGGTGAACAGGATTTCACCGGCGTCCAGCAGCTTGGGGTTGGACGCGCTATTCCAGCTCAGCGTAATGGTGGCAACGCCGCTGTCCTGCTGGGACAGATCCACCTGACCGCTAATGGCGCTCGTATTGCTCACCAGCAGCTCCGTCACATAGCCGGCCTCGGGCACGTTAATGCTCATCGTTACGTCACGGTTGGAGGCGGGAGATGCCAGGATGGAACTCACACCGTCGGGCAGCTTGGGCTTGCTGATGTCAAAGGTCACTGCCTGCGCCACCGTGGCGGGAATCTTCTGGGCATCCAAGTCATACAGGTTTGCAGCATCCTCGTAGGCCACGACGACATCGGGGCTTCCAGCAATGCTCAGCGCCGTGTTTTCCACCACGAAGCTGCCGTTTTTGTCGATGGGGAATTCCACCGTCGAGGGAACTTCGAGCTGCTGAGCCTCATCCTTCCCGGCAAACCGCTTGCCAGGCATGGTGAAGGTGACCTTCTGCTCGCCTACGGTCATGACAATTCTTTCGCCGGGCTCGCCCGTCACCACCAGGCTGTTCAGCGCATTGGGATTGGCGGGGTTGTTTTCATTCAAGGCAGGATCGCCATAGATATACCGGCCATTGTGCACCACGATGGTCTTCCCGCGATAGGTCTGAGGAATCGCCAGCTGCGCGGCGGGATGACGCACGATGTCGAACCCAAGCTCATGCTTCGCATTCAGCGCTTCCGACCAGATGAAGTTCTGCGTATCGGTAATGCTCAGCGAAACCGTATAGCTGCCGATATTCACCAGATTCTCAGCAGCGAAGGCATACTCTTCAGCTGCCAGAAGCGGCTGCTCCGCCGAGACGTCGCCCGGCGCATACAGCTTGGTAGCCGTAGTGGCGTTGATGACAAAGGTGGTGTCGCTGTTCTCAACGCCGGCAGGAGCCTTGTTGATGCCAATGTTCTTGGCCCAGTCATAGGCGCGATAGGTCGCCAGCGCGCCAGGCTGCGCATCGGCGCCTTCCTTGACGGTGACAATGCTGATCTGATCAATGACCGCCGGATTGATTACATACGTGGGTATGGCGTAGCTCAGGCTGTTTTCCGCCTCCACGGTGTAGTTGGCTGCAAGGGGATTGGCTTCATTCAGCGTTGCCCGTACCGTGTAGGTATTTGCCTTCACGGGAATATCACGGGTCCAGGTCGTTTCTTCCTTTGCCTGATATTCCACGAAATACACGTCCTGAGGCACATAGCCGGTACCGGCGATAGGCACATCGGCATAAACCGTCACGCCGGGCGCCTGCGCGGTGCGGTTGTAGTAGAAGACATCCGCCTGTGTCAGCTTAAGTTCGCGGATGGTTGCCTGCAGCACCTCAAAGTCCAGCACAGGCTTCTCCGTCAGCGCCTCCGCCCAGACGAAGTTCTGCGTATCCACGATGGACAGCGCCACCTGGTATTTGCCGACGTTGATAAAGCTCTCCGCCGTAAAGGCATACTCTTCATCCGTCAGAAGCAGCTGCTCGACAGTGGCGTCATTCGCATCATACAGCTTGGTTTCGGTGGAAGCGGTGATGACAAAGGTGACATCACTATTTTCCACACCGGCGGGCGATGCGTTGATGCCAATGTTCTTGGCCCAGTCATAGGCGCGGTAGATCACCTGTGCGCCAGGCTGCTCCTCAGCGTCTCCCTGAACAGTAACAATGTCGACCTGGTCAATGACTGCGGGATTGATGACATAGCAAGGCATTACATAGGCCGGGCCGTCGCGCGTATCCGTGGCATAGTTGGCTGCAAGAGGATTGGCCTCGTTGAGCACAATGCGCACCATGTAGGTGTTCGCCTTCACAGGAACATCGCGGGTCCAGGTCTCTTCATCCTCCACCCGATATTCCACGAAATACACGTCCTGAGGCACATAGCCGGTGTCCAGGATGTACATATCGGCATTAACCGTCACGTCAGGCGCCTGCGCGGTACGGTTGTAATAGAATTCATCCTCCTGCTCCAGCGCAAGCTCGCAGATGGTTGCCTTCCGCACCTCAAGGTCCAGCGCATGGTTCTCTGTCAGCTTCTCAGACCAGACGAAGTTCTGCGTATCCAGAATGCTCAGCGCTACCTGATACTTGCCGGCATTGATGAATTTCTCCGCCGTAAAGGCATATTCCTTATCCGTCAGAGGCAGCTGTTCGACAGTGGCGTCATTCGCATTATACAGCTTGGTTTCGGTGGAAGCGGTGATGACAAAAGTAACATCGCCATATTCCACGTTGGCGGGAGACGCATTGATGCCAATGTTCTTGGCCCAGTCGTAGTTAGCATAGACCGCATGCGCGCCAACCATTTGCGTGCTGTTTTCCAGGACGGTACTAATGCCAATCTGGTTAATGACCGCCGGACGGATCACATACTCTGCTGTGACCGTTTCCGTGATGAAGCTGACGTCCGACCCGTTCAGCACAATTCCAACCTCATAGGTACCGGCGTTCTTGGGCATTTCCGTAGTCCATGCTTTCGTGCCCTTGACACGGTATTGCACCGTATAGAGCGCGCTGTCCAGCGTCTTGTTCCCGTTTTTGCCGTATTTGACCGTTACCGCAGGGGCCTGCCCATTACGATTGTAAACAAACTTATCCTGATCCAGTTCCAGTGTAATGGGCGCCCGTACGATTTCAAAGGTCGGGATGGTATAGGTGCTGGTGCCATCATCGGTCGTCGCCGTGAAGTTGGTCGCCTGAGCGTTCAGCACAATCCGAACCTCATAGGTGCCGATGTCCACGGGCAATGTCTCGGACCATTCCTTCGCTTTCTCGGCACGGTACTGCACCGTATAGAGCGAGCTGTCCACTACCTTCGCATTCTCGCCCTCGCCATACTTCGCCGTCACCGTGGGCGTCTGTCCTTCGTAATTGAAAGGAAGCTGCGTCGGAGCCAGATCCAGCGTTGTTACAGGTGTCTTGCTGATAACAAAGGTTAGAGGATCAGAGGAAAGGTTATCGAAATAGAAGTTCCTCTTTGCTGTCTCTTCCGGCATAATTTTCAACTTATAGGTGCCAGCGTTCACGGGCTTTGTCTCTGACCAATCTTCCGTATTGGTGTCATTGACAGCGCAGTATTGCACCTTATAATACTTCTCAGCCACGATCAGGTTATTGTTGCACGTTAGCGTTACTGTAGGCGCCTGTGCCACATCCTTGAAATACAGATACGTTGTGTTCAGATTCATAATGACTGATAAAGGGGAG
>CAMDVP010000046.1 GCA_945877525.1 uncultured Clostridia bacterium
GCTCCCGCACGTTGTCCATCAGCCGGGTGCGGACGTACTGAGACTGGGTTTTCCGCCGGGAAAGGTTGACCTTCTTCAGCCGGTCATAGTCCTCCATGGTGCGGTACTTGAAGTCGGAATACTTGTCGTCCAGGTATTCCTGGAACAGCGCCTCCCGCTTTTCGTCCACGCCCTCGTTGAGGGCCCGCAGGTTCAGCATGTAGTCAAACACGTCGTCGCTGGTGATCACCCGGCTGTCCGCCGTCAGGGGCTGGCGCAGCTCATAGCGGCACAGGCGCACATAATCCTCAAAGAAATTGGACTGGTTGAACCGGGCGTCCCGCCTGAGGCCCAGGGTTTGAGCCATCACGTTGAGGGCGGTGGTTTTGCCCGAGCCGTTCCCCCCGTAAAGGATGGTCACCGGCTCCAGATCCATGGCGGTCATGCCCCGGCCTGCCAGCACCTGGAAGGGGTAAAACGAATCGTAGCACTTGCGCTTGATGCTCATGAAGAAGCGCCATTCCGCGTCCTCGTCGGGAAATTCAAACCGTGACAGATACAGCATGGCACACCGCCTTTCCCTCGCTCAGTCGATGAACATGGCGTCACCGAAGGAGAAGAAGCGATACTTCTCCTGCACTGCCAGATTGTAGGCGCGCAGGGCGTTCTCCCGGCCCATGAAGGTGCTGACCAGCATCAGCAGGGTGCTTTGGGGCAGATGGAAATTGGTGATGAGCGCGTCCACCGCCTTGATTTTCACCCCGGGCTTGATGAAGATGGCCGTATCGCCGCTGCCGGGGTGGATAACGCCCGCGTCGTCTGCCACGGTTTCGATGGTGCGCACCGAGGTGGTGCCCACGCAAATCAGCCGCCCGCCGGACTGGCGGATGCGGTTGAGGGTATCGGCAGCCGCCTGCGTTACCTGATAGAAGTCACTGTGCATTTGATGCTCGTCCACGTTTTCCGCCTTCACCGGGCGGAAGGTACCCAGACCCACATGCAGCAGCACCGGCACGATGGTCACGCCCCTCTGGCGGATTGTCTCCATTAATTCGGGGGTAAAGTGCAGCCCAGCGGTGGGCGCGGCGGCCGAGCCCTCCGCCCTGGCATACACCGTCTGGTAGCGGGACTGATCCTGCAGCTTTTCATGGATGTAGGGGGGCAGAGGCATTTCGCCCAGGCGGTCGAGCAGCTCCTCAAACACCCCGTCAAAATGGAAGCGCACCGTGCGTCCGCCGATGTCCTCCACATTGTCCAGAATTTCGCACCGAAGCAGCCCATCCCCAAAGGAGCACATGGCCCCGGGCTTCAGCCTGCGTCCGGGCCGCACCAGGGCCTCCCAGTCGGTGGCGTTGTGGCGGCGCAAAAGCAGCACCTCCACCGGCACGCCGGTGTCCTCCTTCACCCCCAGCAGCCGCGCGGGAATCACCTTCGTCTCGTTGATGACCAGCGCGTCCCCCGGGTGCAGTTCGTCCGCAATGTCGTAAAAATGCTTGTGCTCGATGGTATCGCTTGCCCTGCGATAAATCATCAGCCGGCTGTGATCCCGGGGCTCCATGGGCGTCTGGGCAATCAGCTCCTCGGGCAGCACATAATCAAAATCAGAGGTTTTCATGGTTCATGCCTTTCCGCGCGGACGCTCACAGACGCAGCTGCATCAGGTATTCGTTGCACAGCGTGCCGTCCCGCAGGCGGATGCCGTCTGGGCGCAGGCCCACGATGCGGAAGCCCATCTTCTCATACAGCGCCCGGGCGCGGGTGTTGCCCTCGATGAACTCCAATTCCAATATCATCAGCCCGCGGCGGCGGGAGGCGTCGATCAGCTCCCGGAACATGGCCGTGCCGATGCCCAGCCCCCAGTACGCCTTCCTCAGCCCGATGGCCACCGTGCCGCGGTGGGCGGTTTTCATCCGGGTCTGGAAGTCCACCTGGCAGCAGCCGGCCACGCGGCCCTCCACCTCGCACACCAGGAACAGGCAGTTCTCGTCCTGGGTCATGCGCTCGATGAAGGCGGCTTCCTTTTCCACGGTCATGCCCTGGCGCTCCTCGGGGTAGGCCAGGAGGAATTCCGTCTCCCCGGCGGTTTCGATCAGGTAATTCAGCATATCCTCCGCATCCGATGCGGTGGGCAGGCGCAGCACGGCGCTCCGGCCGTCCTTCAGGGTGATGGTTTTCGCGTCAAATTTCATTTGCTCATATCTCCATTCTCATTTGATCGGAACTTGCGGAGGAGGGCATGGTGCGCCCCATATGCGCCCAGGCGGCGGGGGTGCAAACCCGCCCCCGGGGCGTGCGCATGATGAACCCCAACTGCATCAGGTAGGGTTCGTATACATCCTCAATGGTCACCGCGTCCTCGCCGGTGGTGGCGGCCAGGGTGTCCAGCCCCACGGGGCCGCCGCCGAACTTGTCCATCATGCAGCAAAGCACCGAGCGGTCCACCTTGTCCAGCCCCAGCTGATCCACCTCCAGCAGGCTCAGTGCCTCATCGGCCACCTGCCGGGTAATCACGCCGCCGGCCTTCACCTGAGCAAAGTCCCGCACACGCTTGAGCATGCGGTTGGCAATGCGGGGGGTGCCGCGGCTGCGGCGGGCAATTTCGAGGATGCCCTCCTCCTCGGCCTGCACGCCCAGAATGCCCGCGCTACGGCTAATGATGGCCGCCAGTTCCTCAGGCTTGTACATTTCCAGCCGGAACAGCATGCCGAAGCGGTCGCGCAGGGGGGCGGACAGCTGTCCTGCCCGGGTGGTGGCGCCCACCAGGGTGAACCTGGGCAGATCCACCCGGATGGAGCGGGCGGTGGGCCCCTTGCCGATCATGATGTCGATGGCGTAGTCCTCCATGGCGGGGTAGAGCACCTCCTCCACCTGACGGGAGAGGCGGTGAATCTCGTCAATGAACAGCACGTCTCCGGCGTTCAGGTTGGAGAGAATAGAGGCCAGGTCGCCGGGGCGCTCAATGGCCGGGCCGGAGGTGACGCGGATGTTCTGGCCCATTTCAGCGGCCACAATGCAGGCCAGGGTGGTTTTGCCAAGGCCCGGCGGGCCGTAAAGCAGCATATGATCCAGCGCATCATGGCGGGTCAGCGCCGCCTGAATGTAGATGCTCAGGCTGTCCTTCACGGCCTGCTGGCCCACATAGTCCCGCAGAGTGTGGGGGCGCAGGCTTTGCTCCACGGCGCTGTCCTCAGGGGTATAGGAACCGGTCATCAGTCTGTCTTCCATCGGTCTGTCCTCATTTCAGGAGATTGCGGATTTCACATGCCCGCCATGGCGCGCAGGGCCAGGCGGATCAGCTCCTCGGGCTTGTCGGACTGATCCTTCACCTGGGACAGGGCGTTTCGCGCCTCCACCGTGGAGTAGCCCAGGGCCACCAGCGCCTCCATGGCCTCGGCCATGTTGTCAGTTACACTCATGACGGCGGAAGCGGGCGCAGCAGGGCCGGAAGCGTTCACATCGGCCTGGCTGATCTTGTCCTTCAGCTCCAGGGCAATGCGCTGGGCGGTCTTTTTGCCGATGCCAGGCGCGCGGCTGAGGGCATTCACATCCCCCAGGAGAATGGCCAGGCTCAGATCGCGGATGGGCATGGAGCCAAGGAGTGCCAGGGCCATCTTCGCCCCCACCCCGCTGATGCCAATCAGCGACAGAAACAGGCTCTTTTCCTCCTTCGTGGCAAAGCCGTACAGCTCCATGGCGTCCTCCCGGACGGCCAGATAGGTGTAGCAGCGCATGGTTTCGCCGGTCACCGGCGCGGCCTGCAGGGTGGTCATGGAGCAGTTCAGCTGATAGCCCACGCCCCCGGCCAGCAGCACCAGCTGGCCCCCGGCCTTCTCGCAAACCTGTCCTTCAATAAATGCGTACATGGCGTATCCTTTCCCTGTTCAAGCGCCCGGGCGCTTCATTTCATGCGGAACTGCTCCTTGGCGGGGCCGCACTGACAGTGGGTGATGGCGCAGGCAATGGCGTCTGCCGCATCGTCCGGCCGGGGCACTTCCTCCATGTGCAAAAGCAGCTTCACCATCTGCTGCACCTGCTTCTTGTCCGCCTTGCCCCAGCCGGTGACCGCCTGCTTGATTTGCATGGGTGTATACTCATACAGGTTTTCCGTATATTCCGCCGCCGCGATGATTGCCGCCCCGCGGGCTGCGCCCACCATCAGGGCGGTGGTCACGTTCCTTGCGAAAAACAGTTCCTCAAAGGCCACGTCGTCGGGTTGATAGATGTTCACCAAATCCCGGATAGACAGCTGCAGCGTGCGCAGGCGGTGCTGCATGGGTACGCCGGCCTTGGTCTCCACGCAGCCGTAACCCAGCAGCTTCATGCGGCTGCCCTCCGATTCCACCACACCCCAGCCCATCAGCGCATAGCCGGGGTCGATTCCAAGCACAACGATGGCGT
The DNA here is from genome assembly GCA_945877525.1 of uncultured Clostridia bacterium. Taxonomy (GTDB): domain Bacteria; phylum Bacillota; class Clostridia; order Christensenellales; family Aristaeellaceae; genus UBA11524. Next base: position 4,378 of record CAMDVP010000046.1, read on the forward strand.
TCAGTCCTCCCTGCTTCCCTTCCAAAGGGAACAAACAATCTTCTTTATTATACAGTCCTTTGGGGAAATCGTCAATCGCCCCGGGACGGGCGCTGCATGGGACAGAAAAAGTTTTTTTCAAAAGGGTATTGCATTTTTATGCATCTTGGTGTATGCTTCTGCATGTTCGGTCGGTCAGGCCGATCACAAGGATGGAAAACGCGCCAATCCGCGCGAAAGAGGAGAAGATCACGATGGCAAAGATGCGTGTGCTGCTGGCCTACTCAGGCGGCCTGGATACCTCCATTATCGTTCCCTGGCTGAAGGAAAACTACGACTGCGACGTGGTGTGCGTAGCCGGCGACGTGGGCCAGGGCGAGGAGCTGGAGCCCCTCCATGAAAAGGCCAAGAAATGCGGCGCAGAGAAGCTGTATATTGAGGATCTGCGCAAGGAGTTCGTCGAGGATTTCATCTGGCCCACGCTGAAGGCCGGCGCGGTGTACGAGCAGAAGTACCTGCTGGGCACCAGCTTCGCCCGTCCGCTGATCGCCAAGCGCCTGGTGGAGATCGCCCACAAGGAAAACTGCACCGCCATTTGCCACGGCTGCACCGGCAAGGGCAACGATCAGGTGCGCTTCGAGCTGACCATCAAGGCCTTCGATCCCCAGATGAAGATCATCGCCCCCTGGCGCACCTGGGACATCAAGACCCGTGAGGAAGAAATCGAGTACGCTGAGGCCCGCGGCATCCCGGTGCCCGTAAAGAAGGATCGTCCCTACTCCATGGATCGCAACATCTGGCACATCAGCCACGAGGGCGCGGATCTGGAGGATCCGTGGAACGAGCCGCCGGAGGATTTGCTTCTCACCATGGTAACCCCCGAGAAGGCCCCCGACCAGCCGGAGTATGTGACCATCGACTTTGAAAAGGGCGTGCCCGTGGCCATCAACGGCGAAAAGCTGGAGGCCGTGGAGCTTTTGACCCTGGCCAACGAGCTGGCCGCCCGCAACGGCGTGGGCTGCGCCGACCTGGTGGAAAACCGTCTGGTGGGCATGAAGAGCCGCGGCGTATATGAAACCCCCGGCGGCACCATGCTCTATGCCGCGCACCAGATTCTGGAATCCATCACCCTGGACCGGCAGACCAGCCACTATAAGGATCAGGTGGCCATCAAGTTTGCGGAGCTCGTGTACGACGGCATGTGGTACACCCCCCTGCGGGAGGCGCTGTCCGCCTTTGTGGACTCCACCCAGCAGGCGGTAAACGGCACCGTAAAGCTCAAGCTCTACAAGGGCAACTGCATCCCCGCAGGCGTGAAGAGTCCCAACAGCCTGTACATGGAGGAAATCGCCACCTTTGGCGACAGCCACGATCTGTACAGCCATAAGGACAGCGCGGGCTTCATCAACCTCCTGGGCCTGCCCATGAAGGTCAAGGCCATGGTGGATCAGAAAAACGCCAAGTAATTTCACAGGACGTCCGGCGCATGGCCAGGCGTCCTTTTTCGATGCTCCCGCATTGACGGAACATGCTTTTTTCTGTATAATATCAGCAGATTCCCGCATACAGCTCTCAGAGAAAACACATCGAAGGGAGATTAAACCCATGGATTATCAGGCAACCGCCAACAAGGTGCTGGATATGCTCAAGCGTGCCGACGGCAACGACCCCTCCCGTGGACACCTGACCATGAACAACTGGGAGTGGCCCACCGGCGTGGCCCTTTACGGCATTTACAAGACCTATCAGCAAAGCGGCGACAAGGCCATTCTGGACTACCTCACCGGTTGGTATGACGACATGCTGTCCCGGGAAGAGCAGCCCCACCGCAACGTGAACACCGTGGCCCCCGTGCTGACCCTCACCTGCCTGTATGACGAAACCCACAATCCCGCCTATCTGCCTGTAATTGAAAGCTGGGCCAAGTGGGTGCTGGAGGAAATGCCCCGCACCGAATACGGCGGGCTGCAGCACTGCACCGTGTGGAACAAGCATTATCAGCAGCTGTGGTGCGACACGCTGTTCATGGTCTGCCTGTTCCTGGCCAAGGCCGGCGTGGTGCTTTGCCGTCCCCAGTGGATTGACGAGGCGGAATACCAGTTCCTCATTCATATCCGCTATCTCCAGGACAAAATCACCGGCCTGTTCTACCACGGCTGGACATTCGACCGGCGGCATAACTTTGCCGAGGCCAAGTGGGCCCGGGGCAACGCCTGGTTCACTGCCGCCGCCATTGAACTGAAGGACATCACCCATCGTGACAACGCCGCCATGCGGATGATTCTCTCCGCCTGGGAGGATCAGGTGCTGGCTCTGTGGAAGTATCAGCGGGTGAACGGCCTGTTCACCACCCTGATCGACGTGGAGGAAACCTACTGCGAAACCAGCGCCACCGCCGCCATTGCCTACGGCGTGCTCAAGGGGGTGCGCATGGGCCTGCTGACCGACGAGAAGTATGTGGACATGGGCCGTCTGGCCGCCAGGGCCGTGCTGGAGCAGATCGATGAAACCGGCGCTGTGCAGGGCGTTTCCGGCGGCACGGGCATGGGCTATAACCTGCAGCACTACAAGGACATTATCGTCACCCCCACCGCCTATGGCCAGGGGCTGACCTTCCTGATGCTCACCGAGCTGATGCAGGGCGTGGTCAGCCTGGAAGGCTGAGAGGGCACTGGTCATGGCAAAGCTGGAAAGGCACCTGTACACTGATTTTCACGGGCTGCTTCTGCGCATTGAGCAGGGCATCCTGCACGGCAGCGTATCCGCCTCCCTGGAGGACAGCAGCGACTTTATTGCCGGCGGCGCGCGCTGTAGCGTGCGGGTGTTCGAGCGCTTCAGCTACCTGGGCGGCAACCGCCTGAGCATGACGGTCACCCTGTTCCAGGGCAGCCCGGAGGAGCCGGTGCACCTGTCCGCCATCACGGCGGGTGGTAGCCAGGCTGTGTTTTTCAAAATCAATACCTTTGGCGAGCAGGCGTTTTTGGACAAGCTGGCAGAGCTTTTGCCCTGACGATGATCGCGGCTTTTCCGTCAAGTGCGGCCCCCTTCCGCCCGGAGGGGGCCTTCCTTCATCAATCATCTACCTGCGTGGCAAGGAGGAACCATCCATGAGCGAATCCGTGTTTTCCACGACCGTCTTTGCCGACAAGGCCCGCGCCGCCGCCGCGGAAGGCTGCGTGCTTTTGCGCAACGAGGCGCAGGCACTGCCCATCGAAAAAGGCTGCCGCGCGGCGGTTTTCGGCCGGGCGCAGATGAACTATTTCAAAAGCGGTCTGGGTTCCGGCGGGCTGGTCAACGCCCGTTATGTGAAAGGCATCTGGGAAGCGCTTTCCGAAGAATCGGGGCTGACCCTGGATGGGGAGGTTCGGGCGCGGTATACGGCATGGACGGCAGAGCATCCCTTCGACATGGGGGACGGCTGGGCCGCGCATCCATGGTTCCAGCAGGAAATGCCCCTGGACGAAGCCCTTGTCCGTGAATCCGCCGGAAGAAATGACGCGGCCCTGGTGATCCTTGGCCGCACCGCCGGCGAGGATCGGGACAACAGCGAAACCCCCGGCAGCTGGCTGCTCACCCTGGAGGAGGATCGCATGCTGGAGCTGGTGTGCCGCCACTTTTCCCGCAGCATCGTGCTGCTGAACGTGGGCAATATCATCGACATGACCTGGGTGGAGCGCTTCCGGCCCGCGGCAGTGATGTATGTCTGGCAGGGCGGACAGGACGGGGGCTGCGGCGTGGCGGATGTGCTGACCGGCCGGGTAGCCCCCTGCGGGCGGCTGACCGACACCATCGCCCGGAGCATCGCGGATTATCCGACCCACCGCGGCTTTGGCGGCGGGAAGCAGAGCGTCTATGCCGAGGATGTGTATGTGGGCTACCGCTATTTTGAAACCCTGGCCCGGGAGCAGGTGCTGTACTGTTTTGGCAGCGGCCTGTCCTACACGACATTTGCCCATGAGCCCATCGGACTGACATATTTAGAAGGCGAGGTACTGCTGACCCACCGTGTGCGGAACACCGGCGCCTGCGCTGCCAGGGAAGTGGTGCAGGCCTATGTGCAGCGGCCCCAGGGCCGCCTGGGACAGCCAGCCCGCACCCTGTGCGCCTATGCCAAGACGGAAGTGCTTCAGCCCGGAGAAAGCGCGGACATCACCCTGCGCATTCCTGCCGAAACGCTTGCCTCCTATGATGACAGCGGCGTGACGGGACACCGTTCCTGCTATGTGATGGAGCAGGGTGTATACCGTTTCTTCTGCGGACATGATGTGCGCCAGGCCGTCCCGGCAGGGGATTTCTCCCTGGCGGAGGATGCCGTCATCACCCGCTGCACCGAGGCCTGCGCGCCCGTGCAGCCCTTCTGCCGCCTGCATCCCGTGGATGGACGCGCAGCCTGGGAGGATGTGCCCCTGCGCACGCAGGCGGTGTCCGCCCGCCGTCTGGCCAATCTTCCCGAGGAGATTGCGCAGACAGGGGACAGGGGACTGCGCCTTGACGACGTTCGCACGGGAAAATGCACCCTGGAGGCGTTCATCGCACAGCTGACGGACGAGGAGCTATGCTGCATCGTCCGGGGGCAGGGCATGTCCTCGCCCCGGGTGACCCCCGGCACCGCCGGCGCCATCGGCGGCGTGAGCGACCGACTGATGAAGCATTTCGGCATCCCTGCCGTCTGCTGCGCCGACGGGCCCAGCGGCATCCGCATGGACTGTGGCAACAAGGCCTACTCCCTTCCCAGCGGCACCTGTCTGGCCTGCACCTGGAACGACGCGCTGGTGGAGGCACTGTATGCCCTGGAAGGACTTGAAATGCGCAAATACCAGGTGGACGCACTGTTAGGCCCCGGCCTGAACATCCACCGCCATCCCCTCAACGGGCGCAACTTTGAGTATTTCTCCGAGGATCCGCTTCTGACGGGGCGCATGGCCGCAGCGCAGCTTCGCGGGCTGCACCGCAGCGGCGTGGACGGCACCATCAAGCATTTTGCCTGCAACAACCAGGAAACCCATCGCCGCCGGGTGGAGGCTGTGGTGTCCGAGCGGGCCCTGCGGGAGATCTACCTCAAGGGCTTTGAGATCGCCGTCAAGGAGGGCGGCGCCCGCAGCGTGATGACCGCCTACAACCCCCTCAACGGCAGCTGGACCGCTTCCAGCTATGACCTGACCACGACCCTTTTGCGGGAGGAGTGGGGCTTCCGGGGCCTGGTGATGACCGACTGGTGGGCGGACGGCGCGGAGCAGGGAGAAGAGCCCTCGACCCGCCACACGGCTTCCATGATTCGTGCCCAAAATGACGTATTCATGGTGACCGCCGAGCCGGAAGCGAACACCGGCGAGGATGATTCGGCCCAGGCGCTTCGCACGGGCCGTGTCACCCGGGCAGAATACCAGCGCAGCGCCATGAACATCTGCCGGTATGTGCTGGACACCCCCGCCTTCCGCCGCAGCACCGGGGAAATGAGCCCGCTGGATCGGCAGCTTCAGCGGCTGCGGGATGAAGATGAGGATGTGATCCTGTCCCTGCAGGAGGTATGGGTCGCCGGCGAGGCTGTGATCGACACGGCGCAGCTTGAGCTTGGCGCCGGCAGCACGCTGCACTATCAGATGAAGCTGGAAAAGCACGGGAAATACCGCATTTCTCTGGTTTGCTGGGCACCTGAAGCCGCGCCCGACACCGCGCAGCTGCCCCTGTCCCTCTTTGTGGATTCACAGCTGCTGGGCGCCAAAACCCTCAGCGGTGCGGAAAAGGCATGGCAAACCGTATCCTTTGACACCCGGGATATCCGCAGACGGCTCATTTTCTACACAAAGTTCTTCTTCCCGGTGGCCGGGCTGGAGCTGCGTGAAATCCGCATTACCCGGATCAAAACCTATGATTGAGGAGACCGAAGACATGATCAGTCAGGACATACGCGCCCTGGCCCCGGAGCAGGATCCGCTGCGCATGGGCATGGGCTGGACCGTGGAGGATCTTGGTAAACCGCAAATCATGGTGGAAAGCACCTTTGGCGACAGCCATCCCGGCAGCGCGCATCTGCTGCGCCTGGCGGAGGAGGTTGCGGCTTCCGTGAGCCGTGCGGGCGGCAGGGCGGCGCGATACTTCACCACCGATATCTGCGACGGCATGGCGCAGGGACACGACGGCATGAACTACTCCCTGCCCAGCCGGGACATGATTGCCAACATGCTTGAGATTCACGCCATGGCCACGCCCTTTGACGGTGGCGTGTTCATCGCCAGCTGCGACAAGGCGGTGCCCGCCCACCTGATGGGGATCGGCCGGATCAACATGCCCTCCATTCTGGTCACGGGCGGGGTGATGGACGCGGGACCGGATCTTCTGACCCTGGAGCAGATCGGCATCTACTCGGCCCAGTGCGCCCGGGGCGAGATAACCCCCGAGCAGCTGGAATGGTACAAGCAGCATGCCTGCCCCGGCTGCGGAGCCTGCTCCTTCATGGGCACCGCCTCCACCATGCAGATTATGGGCGAGGCTCTGGGGCTGATGCTCCCCGGCACGGCCCTGCTGCCTGCCTCCGGCGATGCGCTGGTCGAGGCTGCCCGGCAGGCCGGGGAGCAGGTAATGCGCCTGGCCCGGGCAGGGCTGCGGCCCCGGGACATCGTGACCGCGGAATCCTTTGAAAACGCCGTGATGGTTCATGCAGCCATTTCCGGCTCCACCAACAGTCTCCTGCATCTGCCCGCCATTGCCCGGGAGTTCGGCATTTCCCTGGACGCAGAGGTGTTCGACCGGCTCCACCGCGGGGCGCACTATCTGCTGGACATCCGTCCCGCCGGGCACTGGCCCGCGCAGTATTTCTCCTATGCGGGCGGCGTGCCCCGGGTGATGGAGCAGCTGCGCCATGTGCTGCACCTGGACGCCATGACCGTTACCGGCAAAACCCTGGGCGAAAACCTCGACATGCTGAAGCGCTCAGGCTACTACGAGCGCTGCGACGCGCTATGCGCCCAGGCCGGGCTTCACTGGCAGGACGTCATTCACCCCTATGACAGACCCATCGGCCGCAATGGTGCGATTGCCATTCTCAAGGGCAACCTTGCGCCGGACGGAGCAGTCATCAAGCACACCGCCTGCCCGAAGGAGATGTTCTCCGCAGTGCTTCGCGCCCGGCCGTTTGACTGCGAGGAGCAGGCGCTTTCCGCCGTGCTGCGCCACGACATACGCCCCGGCGACGCGGTGATTATCCGCTATGAGGGGCCCCGGGGCTCCGGCATGCCGGAAATGTTCTATACCACTGAAGCCATTTCTTCCGACCCCGAGCTGGGCCGCAGCATCGCGCTGATCACGGACGGGCGTTTTTCCGGCGCGTCCACAGGCCCGGTGATTGGGCATGTTTCCCCCGAAGCCGCATCGGGCGGCCCCATTGCCCTGGTGGAGGAGGGGGATCTGATCCGCATTGATCTGCTGGAGCGGCGGCTGGAAATAGTCGGCATTCACGGGGATCGTCTGCCGCCCGAGGATATCGACGCGGTGCTGGCAAAGCGCCGCGCGGCCTGGTGTCCGCCCGAAAGCAAGTACACCCATGGCGTGCTGAAGCTGTTCAGCGAGCATGCACAGTCCCCTATGAAGGGCGGGAGCATGGACTGATACCATGCTCGTTCTAAACAAATATTTGGATGCGGTGCGAAGGATTGCAAAGTGCGATCGCAAAGCCCTTTGGAAACCTTCGGGGGACGTCCCCTTGCTTCTATACTTTAAATGCAGCATAGCATGAATGATCCATCACCGCACAGAAAACGGCCGGAGACCGCTTGGGTCTCCGGCCGAAATGGTTTTGGGAATTCTTACTCGCCGCGGACGGGCAGCTTGGTGCTCTGGCCGTTCTCGTAGGCCGCCAGGCGCTCGTCGATGATTTCCTGATAGCCGGCGTCCAGGTACTCCTGGCTCAGCTGCTCATACAGGGCGTCGAACTCGGCGGGATCGCACTTCACCAGCTTGGCGTAGTCCTCCTGATACAGGCTCAGCAGGGTAGCGCTGTACTCGGACTCGGACTCGATGGCCACGGCAAAGATGGGATCAGAATAGGCGTTGCCGGCGTCGGCAATGGCCTTGGTCTGGGTGGTCCAGGCTTCGATCATCGCATCGGCGAAGTCCTGCGGCAGGCCCTGAGGCGCCACGGCGCGGATGGAATCTTCCACCGTGCCCACCACCTTGGAAGCATGCACCAGGCAGGTCATGTCGATGTTCATGTTGTGGTTCAGCATGTACTCGCCGGTGTAATCGCCAAACACCACGGGCTTGCCATCCTGCATCTCATAGGTAACGCCTTCCACGCCGTTCTCCAGCACGAACAGGTTTTCAGGCTGGATCATCCACTCCATCAGCATCCAGGCAGCCTTCAGCTGATCGGGGGTCGCATAGGAGGAGAAGCCGACGATCATGCCGAAGGGGTTGTCAGCACGGTTGCGGGCGGTAGCCACGCCTTCTTCTTCCACAGCGTAGGCGGAAGCGATGGCCAGCTCGGCGTCGGGGTTGTTCTCATAGAAGGCCTTCAGCCAGTCCACGTTGGAGGCCATGTAGCCGCCGTACTGGTAGGTCTTGCCGTTGATGAAGTCGGTCTGGGTCTGGTCGGCAGAAGCGCCGGCAGTGGTCTTGTCCAGGTCGAACTCGCTGGAATACCAGCCCATGTGATACTCGCTGTTCAGGCGCTTGAGCAGGCGCTTGGTGGGCTCCCAGGACAGGGAAGCAGTGCCCAGAGAGCAGTGCTGCGCCCACTCGGCCTCATTCAGGTCGGCGTCATGATAGGCGAAGTTGGCCACATAGGCGTTGGCAGGAATGCCCAGGCCCATGGGAGCCTGATCGGTCAGACCGGCCTCGATGATCTTGTTGATGGCGTCCACCTGCTCGGCGTAGCTCTGGGGCACATGGTCATAGCCCACAGCACGCAGCCAGTCCATGCGGACGAAGGTGTAGTAGGTATAGCCAGTGTTGTAGTAGGGGCGCTCGGAGAGCACGAAGTAGGTTTCACCGCCAATATCGGTGTAGCCCAGCTGGTTGTTCTCCACCATCTTGCCGTAGTAGGTGGGGGCAACCTTGGCAAACTCGGCCAGGTCGATCACCTGCATGGCGCCATCGGTAGCCCACTGGGCAACCTTGGGATAGTCATACTCCATCATGATGGTGGGGGTGTCCTCAGCCGCAATCAGCAGGGAGTACTTGGTCATCACGTCGCCGCGGGGGATGGCCACATACTTCACTTCCACGTTCCACTTGTCGCCGAACTCGGACTGCACCCAGCGGGTCCAGTAGTTGTCGTCCACAGCGGGATAGCCCTGCTTGGAGCGGTCGTACACGGGAACGGTGATGGTCACGCGCTCCTCAAAGGGAGCCCAGGACGCGATGCCGGTGGCTTCCTCAGCGCTGGCCACCACGACCATGCTCAGCGCCATCATCAGCGCCAGGACCAGGGAAACAATGCGTTTCATAGTTCTTTCCTCCTCTTTTTTATTTCGATCATCGCCGCATGGTGCGGCGCTGTCTACGATAGTTTTGCGCCTGCGGGCGCGACCACAGGGGCGCTGCCCCTTTGGAAACCCTGCCAGGGGCGCTGCCCCTGGACCCTGCGAAGGGCCTTCGGCCCTCTCGACTCCCATTCGGGTGGGTTGGAACGGGTGGTTTCTCTTGCAGGGGTCACGGCGCGCGACAGGCGCGCCGCGACGCGGAGCCTGCGGCGCGGGGTTTTGTCGCCGCAGCGGCAACCTGCCATCTCCGCGTTGCAACGCGGAGCATGCTGCGAGGGCTTAGCCCTTCACAGCGCCGATCATAGCGCCCTTGACAAAGTATTTCTGGGCAAAGGGGTATACCATGATAATGGGCAGGGTGGCAAACATGATGGTGGCGGCCTGGAGCACCTCGGGGGTGGTAGCGGCGGCAGCGGCCTCGGAGAGGCTGACGGCGTCGTTGCCAGAGTTCAGCACCATGTTGGACAGCAGATACTGCAGGGGCTGCAGGGCCTTTGTGGTGATGTAGTATTTCGCGTCGGCATAGGCGTTCCAGCGGCCCACGGCGTAGAACAAGGACAGGGTCGCGATAATGGGCTTGGACAGGGGCAGCACCACCCGGCCCAGGATCTGGAAGTGGTTCGCGCCGTCCAGATAGGCCGCTTCGTAAAGGCTGTCAGGAATGGTGGATGCCAGGAAGGACTTCATAATCAGCATGTTATAGGGGGAGAAGGCCAGGGGCAGCACCAGCACCCACATGGTATTGATCAGGTGCAGATCCTTGTACAGCAGGTATTCGGGAATCAGGCCCGCGCTGAAATACATGGTGAACATCAGAAGCAGCGCGAAGAAGCTGCGGCCCTTGAGCCCCTTCATGGACAGCGGGAACGCCGCGAATACGGTGATCACCATGCCGATGAGGGTGAACAGCACCGTGACCACCACGGTGTAGCCCATGGAGTAGGTCAGCTGGCCGTCGCGGAAGATGGCTGCATAGGCATCGAAGTTGATGCCTTTGGGCCACAGATACACCTGCTTGGACATGACGGCGGTGTTGGAGGAAATGCTCTTGGCTGCCACATGGATGAAGGGCAGGATGCAGGTCAGGGACAGAATCAGAATCACAAAGGCGATGACGAAATCGCTGATCCGCACACGGTTCACGCCGCGCCAGATGGATTCCTTTTTCTTCTGAGGGGCTTTCGCCGTCTGAATCGTACTCATGATGCGTTCCTCCCTTCCTTACAGCAGTCCGTCTTCGCCCAGGCGCTTGGCCGCCCAGTCCGAGCCCAGCACCAGCAGCAGGCCCACCAGCGACTGGAACAGGCCCACCGCCGTAGCGCGGCTGAAGTTGCCTCCAGCCAGGCCCTTTTCGTAGATGTAGATGGCCAGCTGATACTGGAAATCCTTCACCTGCACGTTGCCGAAGGCGTCCAGGCGCTCGAAGTTGGAGCCCATCACGCGGCCCAGATTCATGATCAGCAGGGTAACCATGGTGCCGCGGATGCAGGGCAGCGTCACGCTCCAGATTTTCCGCAGGCGGCCCGCGCCGTCGATGGTCGCGGCTTCATACAGCTCGGCGTCGATACCGGTGATGGCCGCCAGGTAGATGATGGAGCCCCAGCCCATGTTCTGCCATACGCCGATGAGCAGA
>CAMDVP010000047.1 GCA_945877525.1 uncultured Clostridia bacterium
GGGCCCCGCGGCAGCTACGGCATTGGCGGCGACTACATAAAATCCGTCCGGATGGCGGGAGGCTGTCCTGTCATTCTCTCGGAAACCAACGACCCGGAACTGATTGCGCAATACATTGACTCCATTGACGGTTTTCTCTGTCCCGGCGGCGGGGATATTGCGCCCCATCTGTACGGGGAGGACCCGGTGCGCGGCATGAGCCATTTTAATATGGATCAGGATGTGTTTGAAATCCAGATGATTAAGGGTTGCGTGGCGGCGAAAAAGCCGGTATTCGGCATCTGCCGGGGCATGCAGGTGCTGAACGTAGCGCTGGGCGGCGAGCTGTACCAGGACATTGACACGGAGGTATCCGCCGTCCACATGGCTCACCGGCAGAAGCAGCCCTTCCCGTATGTTTCCCACTCGGTGGACATTCTGCCCGGCACGCTTTTACATCGCGTAATAGGCCAGGAACGGCTGATGGTCAACTCCCTGCACCATCAGGCCATCAGCAGACCCGGCGCATGGCGGGTCTGCGCCTCGGCCCCGGACGGTATCATTGAGGCGGCGGAGCTTGCAGAGCATCCATTTTTCCTGGGCGTTCAGTGGCACCCGGAGCAGCTGCAGCACAAGGACGCAGCCTCCAGGGCGCTGTTCTCCGCCTTCGCAGCGGCGTGTGCCCACGCTAAAGTGTGAAATTGCAGGATTTGTACATGAAAAATGCAATTCCCGCCTTGACAAGCCATGTGTTTCCCGTTATTCTATCATTAATTGGTTTTCCGTCATGCAATGTGCATTTGGAAGGCCGTCAAAAAAGGAGGTTCTTTCATGAAGAAGGTAGTTGCTATCATTCTTTGTCTGACCCTGCTGTTGGGCTGCATGCCCGCCGCCATGGCAGACGGAGAGAAAATCTACACCGCCCTCTATGGCAGCGAGGTTTCCACCCTGAACTACCTGACCAGCGGCACGACCTGGGATCAGACCGTGGGCGCCAATGTGGTGGACACCCTGGTGCAGTATGACAGCCACGCGCAGGTGCTGCCCGGCCTGGCCGAAAGCTGGGAGGTTTCCGCCGACGAGCTGACCTGGACCTTCCACCTGCGCCGCGGCGTGAAGTGGTATGACTACAAGTGCAATCCCGTGGCTGAAGTGACCGCCAACGACTTTGTGGCCGCCCTGAAGTATGTGCTGACCCCCGAATATGAATCCAGCGTATCCTACCTGGTGACCGACGCGGGCAACATCGTCAACGCCGCCGAATATGAAAACGGTGAGATCACCGATTTCGATCTGGTGGGCGTAAAGGCCGTCGATGACTACACCCTGCAGTATACCCTGACCAAGCCCACCCCCTACTTCGTCTCCTGCATGACCTATGGCTGCTTCATGCCCGCCTACGGCCCGCAGCTGGAGGAGCTGGGCGCGGAGTTCGCCACCGCCTGCGACAAGATGTACTACTGCGGCGCGTTCATCCTCACCGAGTTCGAGCCCCAGGTAAAGCATGTGTACGTGAAGAACGTCAACAACTGGGACGCCGAGAACGTGTACCTGGACGGCATTCACCGCATCTACAACTCCGAAGCCGGCACCCTGGCGCCTATCATGGCCCAGCGCGGCGAGGTTGACAGCGCCGAACTGAGCAACGATGTGGTGGACGAGTGGCTGGCCACCAACCCCGACATCGTGGTGCGTGATCGCGCTATCCCTGATTACAGCTACTTCTACTGCTTCAACTTCGATCCTCAGTACGACGCGGAATACGGCCCCGAAAACTGGCTGATCGCTGTGAACAACGCCAATTTCCGCCACTCCATCATGAGCGCGTTCGACCGGCTGTACTCCATGCGCGCCATCGAGCCCAACGACCCTGCCTCTGTGCTGCAGAACACCATCACCCCCGCCACCTTCGTGGAGGTGAACGGCACCGACTTCACCGCCCTCGCTCCCTTTGACGGCGTTGAAGAGAACTACTTCAACACCGAAAAGGCCCTCGAATACAAGGCCAAGGCCATTGAGGAGCTGACCGCCGCGGGCTGCACCTTCCCCGTGACCATGGTCATCACCTACAAGTCCGGCTCCACCGACTGGGAGAACGAGTCCATCCTGCTCAAGCAGCAGCTGGAAGGCGTGCTGGGTACCGACTACATCAACTGCGTGCTGCTGGCCGGCCCCTCCGAGTCCTTCCTGTCCAAGACCCGCCGCGCGGGCATGTACAGCTTCATGAAGTGCAACTGGGGCGGCGACTTCATGGATCCCGCCACCTGGACCGATCCCTTCGCTGAAGACTTCAACGATGACGGCACCCACAAGGGCAACAGCTACAACAAGATGGACCAGATGCTGGACGGCGATACCTACGCCGAGACCAAGGCTGTCCTGACCGAGTACTACGCCGCCGTGGCCGAGGCCAAGGCCGTGACCACCGACACCGCCGAGCGCTACACCAAGTTTGCCGCCGCCGAGCGTATGCTGCTGGACAACGCCATCGTGGTGCCTTACTACATTTCTCCCGCCACCTATCAGGTGACCAAGCTGAACATCTTTGAAGGCGCCTACGCTCCCTTCGGCATGAGCAACCTGCGCTTCAAGTATCAGCACCTGCACGACGAGTATATCACCGTCGCCGAATATGAGGCTGCCTACGCCGATTGGCTGGAGGCCATGGGCAAGTAATCCGTTCGGTTCAAAGCACCGGTTATCAGGGGGAAACTCCGCCCGTCGGAGTTTCTCCCTTCCCTTGTTTATTCCCATCGCGCATTTTCCGAGAATTTGTTCCCGATTTTCCATCATCACCGGCGGAAATGGCTGCGTGCGCTGCCCGCCCGCCCAACAGAGAGGAAGACGAACGTGGCAGCATATCTGGGCAAGCGGTTTCTCCGCTCCATGGTGACCCTGCTGATTATTCTCTCCATCGTGTTCATTCTCGTGCGGCAGATGCCCATTGAGGGGTATTTTCCCAATATCGAGAAGATGAGCGACGAAATGATTCAAAACGGCCTGCATCAAATGGGGCTGGATCAGCCGATTCTGGTACAGCTGGGCAATTTCTTCAAAAACCTGATTCTTCACGGCGATCTTGGCACCTCGCGGGTGTACCGCAACAATGTGCCTGTGGCGGAAATCCTCGCACCCAAGATTCCCGTTTCCATCAAGCTGGGCTCGCTGTCGCTGCTGGTCTCGCTGCTGGTGGGGCTTCCCATGGGCACGCTGATGGCCAAGTACAAGGGCCGCTTCTTTGACCATTTGGGCACCGGCTTTATCGTATTTATCAACGCGGTGCCCGCAGCGGTGTACTATCTGTTCATCCAGCTCTACGGCTCAGAGCTTTTGCACATCAGCATGCTCTTTGACGAAAGCAAGGCCGTCAGCTGGATCCTTCCGGTATTCTCCATGTCCCTTGGCAATATCGCCTACTACGCCATGTGGCTTCGGCGCTACATGGTGGACGAAAGCCGCAAGGATTATGTGATGCTGGCCCGCATCAAGGGTGCCAATGAAAACCGCATCATGTTCCGCCATGTGTTCCGCAATTCCTTCGTGCCCCTGGCGCAGTATATCCCCACCTCTTTCCTGAACACGGTTATCGGCTCCATCTACATCGAGTCGCTTTACTCCATTCCCGGCATGGGCGGCCTGCTGGTGGACGTGGTGAAGAAGCAGGACAACGCCCAGGTGCAGGGCATCGTGCTGCTCTACGCCTGCGTGGGCGTGATTGGCCTTCTGCTTGGCGACCTGATGATGGTTGTTCTGGATCCCCGCATCAACCTGGTCAAGAAGGGAGGCGACCGCTGATGGCTATCCTGAAGCATCCGAAGCTGGAGCAGCTGGAACAGCACTGCACCGAGGCCCTGAAGGAAGACCTGTCCAATGCGGAGCTGTTCTCCTTCGCGCAGTTTGACGAGGCGGAGGTGGAGCGCACCGGTGTGAGCAACTATTCCTACTGGCGCTCCACTCTGCGGGCCTTCAGCAAAAACAAGGTGGCCATGTTTCTGCTGATCGTTATGCTGTCGGTGGTTGTGTTCACCTTCATTCAGCCCTACCTTCCCGGCCAGTACGATCCTTTCCTGGTCAATAACGGCGCCAACGGTCTCCCGCTGAAAAACAAGGCGCCCTCCGCCGAGCATTGGCTGGGCACCAACTCCATTGGTCAGGATCTGTGGGCCCGCATCTGGAGCGGCACGCGCACATCGCTGTTCATCGGCATTGCCGTAGCCTGCATCGAGGCTGTCGTGGGCATTCTTATGGGCGTGATGTGGGGCTACATCCGCAAGCTGGACTTCCTGTTCACCGAAATCTACAACGTGCTGGATAACATCCCCACCACCATTATCCTGATTCTTGTGTCCTTCGTGCTCAAGCCCGGCGTGGGCACCATCATCTTCGCCATGAGCATCACAGGGTGGATCGGCAGGGCGCGCTTCATCCGCAACCAGGTCATGATCATCCGCGACCGCGACTACAACGTGGCCTCCCGGTGTCTTGGCACCAGCACCTGGCGCATCATCATGAAGAACCTCCTTCCCTATCTGGTCAGCGTCATTATGCTGCGCATGGCCCTGTCCATTCCCGGCGCCATCGGCAGCGAGGTGTTCATTACCTACATCGGTCTTGGTCTGCCCGCCACCACCCCCAGCCTGGGCAACCTGATCAACGAGGGCCGTAAGCTGATGATGATGCCCAACCTGCGCTATCAGCTGATTTACCCCACGATTCTCCTGTCCATCGTGACCATTTCGTTCTACATGATCGGCAACGCCTTCTCCGACGCGGCTGACCCCAAGAACCATATTTGACGAAGGGAGCGCAGAAGATATGAGCAAGCCTATTCTTTCCGTCCGCGACCTTCATGTGAAGTTCCGCCTCCGGGGCAAGGTGCTCCACGCCCTGCGGGGTGTGAGCCTGGATGTGATGGAGGGTGAAAGCCTGGCCATTGTAGGCGAGTCTGGCTGCGGCAAATCGGTGCTGAACAAGAACTTCATCGGCCTGCTGGATCCCAACGGATTCATCGAGCAGGGTTCTATCCGCTACTATGGCATGGGCACCAAGATGAGCCATCACCCTGCCTTCGGCAAGGATGAGGAGGGGCGGCCCTATATCGACCTTGCCCAGTTTAAGCAGAACGAGGACTGGCTGCGCATCCGCGGCAGCGAGGTGTGCATGATCCCCCAGGATCCCATGACCAGCCTGAACCCGCTGAAAACCATTGGCTGGCAGATTGCCGAGGCCCTTGAGCTGCACCGCGGCATGAAGGGCAAGATGGCCCATGACGAGGTCATCCACATCCTGGAGGATGTGCGCATCGACGACCCTGAGCGCCGCTACAGGCAATACCCCCACGAGCTGTCCGGCGGCATGCGGCAGCGCATTGTCATCGCCATCGCTATCGCCTGCCAGCCGAAAATCCTCATCTGCGACGAGCCCACCACCGCCCTGGACGTGACCATCCAGGCTCAGGTGCTAACGCTGCTCAAGGAACTGAAGGAAAAATACAACCTGACCATTATCTTCATCACCCACGA
The DNA here is from genome assembly GCA_945877525.1 of uncultured Clostridia bacterium. Taxonomy (GTDB): domain Bacteria; phylum Bacillota; class Clostridia; order Christensenellales; family Aristaeellaceae; genus UBA11524. Next base: position 5,502 of record CAMDVP010000047.1, read on the forward strand.
CCTGGGCGTGGTGGCCAACATTGCCGAGCGTGTGGCCGTCATGTATGCCGGTGATATTGTGGAGCTGGGCATGGTCAACGAGATTTTCTATGATCCGCGGCACCCCTACACCTGGGCACTGCTTTCTTCCCTGCCCCAGCTGGGCCACCGGGGCGAGGAACTGTATTCCATCAAGGGCACCCCGCCCAACCTGTTCAAGGAAATCCGCGGCGACGCCTTCGCCGCCCGCAACCCCCATGCGCTGGTGATCGACCACAGGGAGCAGCCCCCGTATTTTGAAATTTCCCCCACCCACAAGGCCCGCACCTGGCTGCTGGATCCCCGCGCACCCAAGGTAGAGCCCCCCAAGGGCATCCGAAAGCTGAAGGAACTGGGAGGTGAAGCTCATGGAGCAGAATAACCGAGAGGTCATTCTCAGCGTCCGCGACCTGAAGGTGGCCTTTGGCAACCGCAGACACCGGTTTGAGGCCGTCAAGGGCGTGAGCTTCGATGTGTACAAGGGTGAAACCTTCGGCATCGTGGGCGAGTCCGGCTCCGGCAAAACCACCATCGGCCGCAGCGTCATTCGCGTCTATCCCGCCACTTCCGGCTCCATCCGTTTCCACGGACAGGAAATCACCGGCCACATCAGCAAGGCCCTTGACCGGGATATTACCAACAAAATTCAGATGATCTTCCAGGATCCCATGGCCTCGCTGAACGAGCGTGCGAAGATTGACTACATTGTTTCCGAGGGGCTGCAGGGCCGTGGGCTGAGTCGCCAGGAAATCCGCAGCCGGGTGGACAGGGCGCTGGCGGATGTTGGGCTTCTGCCCGAATTTGCCTCCCGCTTCCCGCACGAATTCTCCGGCGGGCAGCGCCAGCGCATCGGCATTGCCCGTGCGCTGGTGATGAACCCCGAATTCATCATTGCCGACGAGCCCATTTCCGCCCTGGACGTGTCCATCCGTGCCCAGGTGCTGAACCTGATGAGCCAGCTGCAGCGGGAGCGTGGCCTGACCTACCTGTTTATCAGCCACGACCTGAGCGTCATGCGCTTCATCTGCGACCGAATCGCGGTGATTCACAAGGGACTGATTGTCGAAATGGCCGATACGGAGCAGCTGTTCCGTCATCCGCTGCACCCCTACACCCGGGCGCTGCTGTCGGCCATTCCCCAACCCAACCCCGATGTGGAGAAGCACAAGGTGCTGGAGGTCTATGACCCTACCTGCCATCATTACGAAACCAACCCGCCCGCCTGGATGGAAATCGAGCCCGGCCACCATGTGCTGGCCAACGACGAGGAGCTTGCCGACTACCGCGGCAGGCTGAAATAAAAGAGAGCCCGGAGGAACAAGCGCTCCTCCGGGCTCTTTTGCATCTTGATTATCTCTTTCGCAGCGTCAGGGGCGTATCCTGGCCAAGATATTTCTGCACCGTGGAAAGGGCGCGCTCCCTGCTCTGGGTTTGATCGTCGCCCATGCCGTCCGGCGAGGGCTGATCGCTGGCCACCACCCGGTAGTAATATCGTCCATCCTGCTTGTAGCGCCAGATGTAGGTGGGCACATAGGCCGCTTCATCCATGCTGACCCGACCCTGTCCGTCTACAGACACCGTCAGCCGCAGCAGCATGCCGGCCACATTGGCATTGGTGCGGGATTCATTCAGCAGGCTGCCCAGGGAATAGGCGCACAGCGTTTGATGAGAGGAGCCGTCCGCCAGCGTGCCTGTAAGCCATTCCGCCTTTTGCACCACACGGCTCCCGGTACCGACAATCACGTCCGCCCCAGCGTCTGCAAGCTGCTGCGCAAAGGCCGTCTGCTTCTTGGTGGGTGATGTCTTTCCTTCGGCGCCCCAGTTCAGCGAAACAATCACTACCTGAGCCCCCGCAGCACGCACGGCAGCAATGTCCTCCAGGATACCCGCCGCACCACTCTCCACGGACACCTGCGCCACCGCAAAGGTGTTGCCATCGCTTTTCATGGCCTTTGCGCCCTTGGTGCTCAGCCCATCCGTGTAATGCAGCAGCGCCACGCGCACACCGCCCAAGGTCATGATGCGGCGGGTGGGCTGCGCGGCATCGGCGGTGGTGTAGGCTCCCAGGGCCTGCATGCCCCGGCCTTGCACCGCCTCTACTGTGGCGGTCAGTCCCGAAAATCCGCTGTCATAGATCTGCTTGAAGGCGAGGGCCGCGCCCTTGACTCCAGCCCTGCTCAGCATGGGCAGCACGTCCTCCACCGTGTTGATGTCCGACAGCTTTGTATTCGCGTCGATGGTGTGTTCCAGGGAAACCATGGTATAGTCCCCCTGCAGATCTGCCAGCAGCAGGGAGAAGATATCCGTAAAATCGTATTTCTCCGTTTCGCTGAAATACCCTGCTCTGCGCAGGGTACTGCTCATGTTTACGCTGCCGCCCAGGACGATGGTGCATTTGCCGCCGGCAGACGCGGTGGGTGTGGGCTGTGGCGCCGCAGTGGCCTCCGCAGGCTTGACCGTTTGCACCGGATTGGGGGTTGCAGCAGGCTCTGCGCTGGCAGTGCTTGCCTGAATCGGAATATCGCTCAGGGCAAACGTAGGCAGCATGTCACCGATGACAAAGGTCTGCAGCATTTTGCCAGTGTCAATTGCCCGTTCGGAGCCGGACAGCTTCGGCAGCACCGATCCCATGCCCAGCAGCACCAGGCAGGTCAAGGCCAGCATGACCACCGTGCCCAGGGATATGCCCCGGTGCTTCCTGCGCTTTGCCACCGCCGCACGCCTCCTTTCGCCATCATCTGTTCAGTGGATGTCCTCCGGGGTCAGAATACCTGGGACAGCACCGCAGCCAGCACCGTGCTGCCGATCATCAGCCCCGCCAGCACCAGGCAGATCACCCGGGTGGCCTTCTGCTTCATTTCCGCTTTATTCTTCCTGGCCATGTATACGCCTCCTGTTCTCGTTTTCGCTTCATTACGCCTCTGCAGGCGCGGCGGCAGGCTTCTTCTTCCACACGCGCACCTGGGTTACCCTCCGTTTGTCCATCTGGGTCACCTGGCCGCACAGCTCGCCCGCCTCAAAGCATGCCCCCACCGAGGGAATGCACCCCAGGATTTCCGCGGCCCATCCGCCCACGGTATCAGCCTCGAAGGTATCCTCCGCCTCCAGGCTGTCCAGCAGCTCGCTCAGCTGCATGCCGCCGTCCACCAGGCGGGAACCGTCCTCCAGGGGAATCACCTCTTCGCTGACCACATCGTGCTCGTCGTAGATTTCCCCCACCAGTTCCTCCAGCACATCCTCCATGGTCACAATGCCCTCCGTGCCGCCAAACTCGTCCAGCACCACCACCATGTGAGTCTTGGTGCTCTGGAACAGCTTGAGCAGCTTGGAGATTTTCAGCGTGGAGGGCGCCCAGACGGGCGAGGCCATGATCTGCCGGATATCGCCGCAGCCCGCATGCTGCAGCACATAAAAGTCCTTCTCGTGGAGAATGCCCACCACGTGATCCATATCCTCGTGATATACGGGAATGCGGGAGAACCCGCTTTCACGGAACACATCGGCGGCCTCTTCCATGGTCGCGGTGTCCTCCAGGGCGGTCACGTCCACACGGGGGGTCATAATACTCAGCACATCCTGATCGTTAAACTCGATGGCGGAGCGGATCAGCTCGCCCTCGTGGGCGTCCATGTCGCCCTCATGCTGGGCTTCGTCCACCATGGTCATCAGCTCGGCTTCAATGCGCCCGCCGTCGTCCTGGGGCTTGAAAATCTTTCCAAGCAGCCTGCGCCAGAGGGTAAACAGCGCATTGATGGGCCGCAGCGCCGCCATCAGCACCCGAAGCACCGGCGCAACCGCCATGGCCACGCTCTCCGGCGATTCCTTCGCCAGGGCCTTGGGCGAGACCTCTCCGAAGATCAGAATCAGCACGGTCATTACTACGGTGGACAGCGTTGCGCCCATGTTCCCCACCCATGCGGTGAAAAGCACCGTGGCGATGGAGGTGCCGGCAATGTTCACCACATTGTTGCCCACCAGAATGGTGGTCAGCAGCCGGTCATAGTCCTCCGCCAAGCGCAATGCCAGGGCAGCGCGTTTGTCGCCATCCTGGCACATGGTTTTCAGCCTTACCCGGCTGACCGCGGAAAACGCTGTTTCCGACGAGGAAAAAAAGGCGGAGAGCGCCACGCACAAAAGCAGCGCGGCCAGGAGAATCCACATGGTTGTGGTCATGGAAATCAAACAATCCTTTCAGCATTTGCCCTTATGGCGGCATGCAGCGGCCTTCGGGCCCAAAAAACGCCTTCGCAAGGGAGGTTGATCCATGAAGCCGCCACTCCTTTCACCGCCGATACATTACGACAGTATATTATACCATGCTCCCAGTGAAAATGCAACGGCTCGTCCCTTCCGCCTCAGGGCTTCCTGTCAGCCTTCCATTTTACCTTGTATTTTGAAAGCTGATGCTGTATAATTGGGAACGGATTCCATCTTTTTGTGGCTTGTCTTTGTACCGTCTTTCAACGATTCAATGAATGGAGTTAAATCAGATGAAACGCAGAGTGATTTTTTTCCTTGCCGCCATGATCATTGCCCTGGCCGCCGCCCCCGGACTGTGCGAGAGCATGGCTACCATTCAGCTGTCTGATGACGGCTGCACAGTTCCCGAGCAGGGCGTTACCGTAGAGGGAAGCACCGTGACCATCCTGCAGCCGGGGGAATACCTGGTTTCCGGCAGCCTGTCCGACGGGCAGCTGGCGGTTGACTGCGCCGTGGACGGCAAGGTTGTTCTCTGGCTGAACGGCGTGCGCATCCACCATGAGACAGGGCCCGCCATTTTCATTGGCGAATGCAAGCCCCGTGTGGTAATCTCTCTGGTGGATCAGTCGGAAAACGAGCTGTCCAACGGAAGCCAGCTGATTTTCACCGACGGCGACGAGCCCAACGGCACGATCTTCAGCCGCAGCGACCTGACCATCAGCGGCAACGGCGCCCTCATGGTTACCTCAGGCGCCATGGACGCCATTGTTTCCAAGGATGATCTGCGGATTGAAGGCGGCGTTCTGAATATCCATGCCGCGCGTCATGGCATTCGCGGGAAGGACGCAGTGGAAATCAGCGGCGGAGATTTGACCATCGAGGCCGGTCAGGACGGCATCAAATCCACCAACAGCAAGGAAGCTGAATGGGGCTACCTCAGACTGACCGGCGGAGTTATCCACATCCTTTGCGGAGACGATGCGCTTGATTACGAAACTACCTGCACCATTTCGGGCGCGGAGCTGCAGATTGAACTCCAGAAGTGAGCCGGGAGCGTCGGAGCTGCGTATGATGAAAAAAGGATTGCTGTTTCTCCTGCTGCTGGCAATGCTTGCCGGCCTTGCCTATGTCGCTGCCGCCGAGGAAGACTATCGAACGCTGACCCTGGGCGACAGGGGAAGCGACGTGCTGGCGCTGAAGCAGCGCATGTATTATCTGGGTTACTTCAAAAGCCTTGACAATCTGTCCGATCAGTACAACAAGGTGATGGCGGAGCGGATTCGCCTTCTTCAGAGGAATAATCACCTGGAGGAGGACGGCATTGCAACGCCGGAATTGCAGGCGCTGATTTTCTCGGATGCCTGCGTTTGGATCGCGCCCACGCCGAGGCCCACTCCCGTGCCCACCCCCGCGCCGACCCCTGTTGCACCCCAGGTTGCTGTGACACTGCCGCCCACGGACACCCATGGCTTCCTCGCGGATGGCAGCGCGCCCTTCGTCTGGCAGAACCCGGAGGATGGACACTGGATCTACCTGAGCGGGGACATTCATGTGGACATCCAGCGTTTCAACGATACAACCCTTCCCCTCGTCTGGTTTGAAACCCGCATCAGGCTTGCGCAGGGAAGCCGTCTGCGCTCCCTACTCACCCTGAAGGACGGTAAAACACCTGGCCACAGCTTCAAGATGCCGCAAAGCATCCTGGACGACTATCCGAATGTTATCGTGGCCTTCAGCGACGATTTCTACGGCTACCGCTGGAGCCACAAGCGCACCCAGGGCATCATCATCCGGGATGGCGAAGTCATGTCAGGCAAAACGTCGAAGGCCGGCAATCTTTCCTGGCCGCAGCTGGATATTTTCGCCGTGTTTCAGGACGGCACGGCCAAAACCTTTGTCAGCGACGCGTATACCGCCGAGGAATACCTTGCGATGGGCGTGCAGGATACCTACGCTTTCGGCCCCATCCTGGTGCAGGAGGGAAAGATCAGCGACGACGTATACGCCTACCCCTACGCGCAGACGCGGGTTGCTCCCCGAACCGCCATCGGCTGGATTGGCCCCAATGAATACCTCGCGCTGACCGTGCAGGGCCGCAGGAAGGACAGCAGAGGCGCAACGGTCGAATGGCTGGCCAGGCGCATGGTGGCATGCGGCGTTCAGGAGGCCCTCAACCTGGACGGCGGCAACACCTGCTCCCTGTTCTTTATGGGAAAACTGTTGAACCGGTCTGAGCTGGTGCAGGACAAGGATATCCGCAAGGTCACCGGGCTCATCGGCGTTACGGAAGGAGAATGATAGGCATGAAAAACAGGTCGTTCCTTGTTCAAATGCTGCTATTGCTTGTCTTTACCCTGGCAATATCCTCCGCCCAGGCTGCGGAGCGCCTGGATTTCTGGGTATCACCCGATGGTGAGAAATCAACTATGGCCATATCATGGTATACCGCCGGGAAATCCACTTACATTCTTCTACCGGGAAACGCAGATCCATCTCAGCTGAAAATCGGCTTTTCCGGCGCAGACAACGTATCCATTGACGGTCAACCCATTCACTGCGGCGATTCCGCTTCCATGCTGGTGCCTGGACAGGAGGTTGTGCTTTCCACCTCTCGCAAGCAATACACCCTGAAGGTCAGACGCGGCAGCCCCAATATCCCTGCTCTTTACCTGACCACAGAATCCGGCTCCCTGGACTATGTGCACAAGCGCAAGGGCAATAAGGAGGCCGGAACCCTGGTCTTTGTGTCAGCAGAAGGGACTGTCGAATACGACGGAGCGCTGACGCACATCAAAATACGCGGGAATTCTTCCACTACCTTTGCCAAGAAAAATTACCAGATCAAGCTCGCCAAGGGCGCCGATCTATGCCATATGGGCAAATCTAAAACATGGATTCTGACAGGAAATTACCGGGATAAAAGCATGCTCCGCAACCAGATCACCCTGGACATGGCCCGGTATTCCGGCCTGGCCTATACCCCGGAGCACATTCCGGCGGAGGTTTATATCAATCATGAATACATGGGGCTGTACCTCTTCAGCGAAAAGATCATGATTGATGAGGACCGTATCGCCATCCGCGACCTTGAAGCTGAAACAGAGTCGCTGAACGATCAGGCGCTGTCCTCCTATGCGCTGGTCGGCTCAAAGGCTGTAAAGCCCGGACGGTTCAAAGCCTACGCAATTCCCAATAACCCGGAGGATATCACCGGCGGCTATCTTGTAGAGTATGAAGCCTATGCTTCCCGCTACAAGGACGAGCCCAGCAGCTACCATACCAAGCGTACCGCGACCCTCGTCGTCAAAAGTCCCGAATACTGCTCCGAGGAACAAATGACCTATATCTCCGGCTTTATGCAATCGTTTGAAAACGCCATCTTTGCAAAGGATGGAATCGATCCTGCATCAGGCAGGCATTACAGTGAGCTGGTGGACATGGACTCGCTGGTGAAAAAGTATCTGCTGGAGGAAATCAGCAAGAACTATGACGGCAACAACTCCAGCATGTTCTTCTACAAGCCCTCCGATGCCGAAAGCACAAAAGCCTTTGCAGGCCCCGCATGGGACTATGACAGCTCCTATGGCAGCTATGCGCAGGCGCACAACGCCAGGAAGCTCGTCACTGGAAAGGGGCTTTGGATTGCAGCAGAAACCGGCGGCAAGTACTGGTGGCCCGCGCTGTACAAGCAGCCCGACTTTTTCAAGGCCATGACGCAGACCTACGCCTCCACTTTCCGCCCTGCCATAAGGATTCTTCTTGGGCAGCAAACCGATCCCCAGGGATGGCTGCTGTCCCTGGACGCCTATGCCGACAGCATCCGCGACTCGGTGTCCATGACGCTGATCCGCTGGCCCCGGCAAAAGAAATCGTCCACCGTTGCCCAAACCGGGTATACCTTTGAGGAAAACATTGAATATCTTCGCACGTTCCTGACGGAGCGGCTGCGTTATCTCGACTCTGTCTGGATGACCAATGAGCAGTAAGATGAAACGCTTCGCATTCAGCGCATTGGCGGCGCTTGCCCTGCTGTCATTGCTCATTCTCCCTGTTCGCGCAGAGCAGGAAGCGGCCGATGTTGCTCGGAGCTGCACCATCACGGCCAGCGCAAACAAGAAGTACATTTCCCGCATGCTGAACCCGGATCATCAGAAATACTGGCCCTGTACCCAGGGCGATTCGCTGGAAATTCAAGCTCCCGCGGGAACCCTGGTGCAGGGAGTCATGATCTCCTTTCTGGGAGAGGTGCCGCAGTTGACCGTTCGTTCAGGCGACAGGATCATCGCAGCGTACAGCGACTGCTTTATCAGCAACTATATCCCGTTTTCAGAGCCGGTCAGCCGCTTCAGCATCGACATTCGTCAATGTAGGGACAAGGCGCGCATCAATCATCTATATGTGCTGTCGGAAGGCACCCTGCCCGATTGGGTGCAGCGCTGGAAGCTGCTGGAGGAGCCTGCCGATCTGATGGTGGTGGCCACGCATCCAGACGACGAACTGCTCTGGTTTGGCGGACTGCTGCCAACCTATGCCGGAGCATATGGGAAAAAGGTACAGCTTGTATACATGGTCGGCAATAACCCCTACCGACGGAACGAATTGCTGAACGGGCTGTGGACTTGCGGCGTACAGTACTATCCTGAAATCGGCGCTTTCCCGGATAAGTGCGGACGTACGGTCAAAAGCTGTCTCAGCCTGTGGGGTGAGAATGAGCCACGGCAATACATCACGGAAATGCTGCGGAAGCACCGTCCATCCGTTGTGGTCACTCAGGATATCAACGGCGAATACGGCCATGCCCATCACCGCGTTACCGTGCAGGCCGTGATCGACGCGGCCACAGGGCTTTCTGCTGACGGAGCATGGGATGCGGATTCGGCCGCGCGCTATGGCTTATGGCAGCCGCACAAGCTATATCTGCATCTTTGGCCGGAAGGACAGCTGACCTTTGACTGGCGCCAGCCTCTTGACGCCTTCCACGGGAAAACCTCGCTTGAAATTGCCAGGAAAGCCTTCAAGCAGCACACCTCGCAGCAGAAGGGCAAGTACCATATCCTTGATTCAGGACGGCTCGACTGCAGGCTATTCGGGCTATACTGGAGCGATGTTGGCCCGGACAAAGCCATGAACGATCTGCTGGAGCATATTGCCCCGTAATGCAAGACGCGCATTTTCTCATTGCTTCTTGGGTTGATCTTCTTTTCTGCGGAGAGCGTATATGCGCTCTCCTTTTTGTTGCGCCCGGACAGCCCGCATATTTCCGTATGCCTCCCCATATGCATGGGTAAGCGCAGGTGAGGAGGGACATCCATGGAAAAGGGTTCGGCGTTTAATCTGTACAAGGATATTGCGGAAAGGACCGACGGCGACGTCTATGTCGGCGTGGTGGGGCCCGTCCGCACGGGTAAAAGCACGTTCATTGCAAGGTTTATGGATCAGCTGGTGCTGCCCAGGCTTCCTGCCGGGCCCCGCCGCGACCGTTTGGCGGACGAACTGCCCCAGAGCGGCTCAGGGCGCACCATCATGACCACGCAGCCCAAGTTT